>CAISKH010000477.1 GCA_903885865.1 uncultured Mucilaginibacter sp. | reverse complement strand
GACTCTATACAAAACTACAGTCAGCGCCTTAGCAAATTAATGACGGAAATGCTTTCATTTTCGAAGCTTGGAAAAACTGAACTGGTGGTTACCACCCTGGACATGAACTCAATTGCTCAAAGCGCGATAAATGAAATTAACACTTCCGTTAAGCATAATGCACATATAAATTTGCGACCGCTGAAACCAGCCGCCGGTGACCCTTTTATGATGATAAAAGTATTTCAGAACCTTCTTTCAAACGCAGTTAAATATTCTTCTGGAAAAGCAGCCCCGGTCATTGAAATAAATTCGTATGAGGATGACGGGCGGACAGTTTACTCCATATCGGATAACGGAATAGGATTTGATATGAAGTATGAGCAGATGATATACAGTCTGTTTTATCGCTTACATGATCTAGCCGAATATGAAGGGATGGGCGTGGGATTAGCCATTGCTCAGCGTATTATAGGGCGGCATGGCGGAAGGCTTTGGGCTACTTCAAACCCGGGCGAAGGAGCTACTTTCTATTTTTCCCTCCCCGGAGTTTAAAATGCATTTATACTTACTCCCGGGTTCCTGCTTTTTCATTCAGAATATTAAGTTCTTTATTAAGTTTATCTGCATTTGAGCCAAGTGAGCTTTCAATATTTTCACCCTTGCTGTGCGCGCTGATATTTCGGGCCATACTTATTTGTTTTAGCTCTTCAAGTTGCTCATTATTAATAATACCCTCTTTATGCAAATCTTTAATAATTTCAACAAAAGGGACAAATGCTTGTCCGGGATTTGAAACCATGGTCTTAGAAGCGACCGCCCGTAGTATCTTATCAAGTGCTGAGAACTTGCCAATAAATTCCTTTTGACTCATGCCATGATCTCCGTAACGATTAAAAAGATTAGTATTCTTTTTTACCAACCTTCGTGCAGTGTGCTGAATGATGTCGGGGTCAACAATAAATATGAAAAACCAACATGCAAGCACCAGGTTAAACATATGTAGCAGCCAAATGGCCGCTTCGACCGTGCTGTTATGCCATTCAATACCTGCTGCAGTAGCATAAAGTACCCAGAAACCTGTAATGATGGAAAATGCCGTTATTGCAAAAAGCGTTTTGAATCGTCTATAATATTGCTTTTTTATTTCATCATAAATTTCCCGAAGTGTCTCATCTTTATCGCGTTCGTTTTCAAGCCGGCCATGAAAGAAAAAAAAGCCGGCAGCCAGCAGCCCCACAAAAGTTGCAATGATCTGCATCGAAGTGCCGAATAGCCAATGAATATTTTCGCTGGGAATATCCATCATATAATTAACAATACACTTTAATTAATCTGCGAAAATTAATCACTGGTCTGTTTTTTTTAAAAAAATTAAAACTTTTTAGGCATTCAGTTTTTTCAATATCATGTGGCAATCGCATTTTTAATGCGTGTATTTGAATCGATTTTGCTGCTGCAAAACGGCCAATACCGACGCATTACAAATGGTTAAACCACAAAGTCCTCGTTTGGGAAAGGTGGACCAGCGGGAAAGCCTATTTTATAAAACGGTGAATCGCTTTATCGGCGTTATCTTGAAATGTGGTATTTTTCAAATCAGTATAAAAAGTGCTCTGGTCAACCACATCTCCCGATAATTTACCCTCTTTACTGGCATAAAAAACGCCGCTTTTATATCGCTCATCCGAAATGCCATCTACAAAGCGTTTTGCGCCTACTTCCAGCTTATGCACCATTCCTCCCATTAATGGGAATACAATTG
>CAISKH010000476.1 GCA_903885865.1 uncultured Mucilaginibacter sp. | reverse complement strand
CTGATCAAAGTTGAAAAAAACAAAGTGGTACGCAGCCAGAAATACGAGGAAGCGGCCAAACTGCGCGATACCGAAAAGCATTTGCTTGAAGAACTTGACCAGGCTAAAACGGTTTGGGAAGCGGAAACAAAATCAAAACGTTATACTGTTACCGAAGATAACGTTGCCGAGGTAGTGTCAATGATGACCGGTATACCTGTGCAGAAAGTTGGACAGACCGATAGTCAGAAATTGCTGCATATGGCCGAAACCATCGGCAGCAAGATCATTGGCCAGGAAGACGCGATCAAGAAGCTGACCCGCGCCATACAACGCACACGCGCCGGGCTAAAAGATCCAAAAAAACCAATAGGTTCGTTTATATTTTTGGGCCCAACCGGTGTTGGTAAAACAGAATTGGCCAAAGAGCTTGCCCGTTTTATGTTTGATACCGAAGATGCGCTGATACAAATTGATATGAGCGAATACATGGAGAAATTCGCAGTATCACGTTTAGTTGGGGCGCCGCCGGGATATGTGGGCTACGAAGAAGGCGGCCAGTTAACAGAGAAAGTGCGCCGCAAACCATACGCGGTTGTATTACTGGATGAAATTGAAAAAGCGCACCCGGATGTATTTAACATACTGTTGCAGGTGTTGGATGAAGGACAGCTAACCGATTCATTGGGCCGCAAGGTTGATTTCAGGAACGCGATCATTATCATGACCTCGAATATTGGCGCACGCCAGTTAAAAGATTTTGGGCAAGGTGTAGGTTTTAGCACCAACGCTAAAAACAACCAGGTCGACTCGCATTCGAGAGGTGTAATAGAGAACGCGCTGAAACGCGCTTTCGCTCCCGAGTTTTTGAACCGTATTGATGATGTTATTATATTTAACTCGTTAGGCGAGGATGAAATATTTAAGATTATTGATATTGAACTGGCCTCTTTATTTGGCAGGGTTAACAGCCTGGGTTATAAGATTGAGCTCACTGAAGCAGCCAAAAAGTTTATTGCCGATAAGGGTTACGATTCGCAGTTTGGGGCACGTCCGTTAAAAAGGGCCATCCAGAAATATTTGGAGGACCCAATAGCCGAAGAAATACTGAAAGGTGAAATGGGCGACGGCGATACCATGCTGGTTGACCATGATACGGTTGCCGACGAAATAAAAATAACCGGCAAAAAATCCTCCAGCAAAAAACCCAAACAGGAAGAGCAAAATTAAAACTTGATATAAAAAGAGCCTCCGAAAATTCGGAGGCTCTTTTTGATTAAAAAATATTCATAAACCCAAACTAAATATTAAACCTTTCCGTTTTAACATCATCTAACGAACGTATAAAACTTTGTACTATGAAAAAACTCTTATCAATCACCTGCGCTGTGCTAATAGTTGCGGCGCTGTCTTCCTGCAAAAAAACCTATGTAACAAACGTTGTTCCTAACCAAACTTATTTTGTTACGGTTTCGGCAAGCAGCTGGGCCCAGACCACCGATGGTAAATCGGATTCCGTTTCTATTAAAGCACCTGCAATAGATAGCTACTTTGATAAATATGGCGCTACACTGGTCTATTTTTCTTTTTTCAGCGGCGTGTATGAGCAAATACCCGAGGTGTATAATAATGTAGCTTACAGCTATATTCACTACCCCGGCAACCTTGTATTATACGCGCAGCCCCCGGGCGGCGGCACACCCGTTAAACCAACCAGCGATATTACAGTGAAGCTGGTACTGGTGCAATCGAATTAAGAAGATGTAAAGCATTAAAGGGAAAGGCTAACCACATGGGTTGGCCTTTTTTTTTTGGGCGTTAATCAACCTGGTGGTCAGCCGCTATACACTAAATTCCGAAATCTCAATTCCCTGCCTGCGGCAGGCAGGCGACTTCCGAAATAAAAAAACTATTTTTCCATTTGCTCAATAACCGCCTGGGTAACGCCGGTAAAAGAGAATCCGCCATCATGGAAAAGATTTTGCATGGTAACCATTTTGGTGAGGTCAGAGAACAGGGTTACGCAGTAATCGGCGCATTGGTCGGCACTGGCATTACCCAGCGGACTCATTTTCTCGGCATAATTAATAAAGCCGTCAAAACCCTTAACGCCCGAACCCGCTGTAGTGCGTGTTGGCGATTGCGATACGGTATTAATACGCACGCGTTTTTTTGTGCCGTAATAATAGCCAAAATTACGCGCGATGCTTTCTAAAACGGCCTTATTGTCGCTCATGTCATTATAATCAGGGAACACGCGCTGAGCTGCTATATAACTTAATGCCACAACTGAACCCCATTCATTAATCGCGTCCATTTTCATCGCCGTTTGCAATACCCGGTGCAGGCTCAGTGCCGAAATATCAAACCCCTTATGTGTAAACTCATAATTATTTTCGTAATAAGGAATGCCTTTACGTACGTTCACGCTCATGCCTATGGAGTGCAAAACAAAATCAACGCCGCCGCCAAAATGTTCCATAGACCCGGCAAACAGGTTCTCAATATCAGCGTCGACAGTAACATCAGCAGGGATAACCGGGGCCTTAACTTCTTCGGACAGTTTATTAATGGCGCCCATACGCAAAGCGATAGGGGCGTTGGTTAGCACCAGTTCGGCGCCTTCGGCATAGCAATGCTGCGCGGTTTTCCAGGCGATGGAGTTTTCATCCAATGCGCCAAAAATAATTCCTTTTTTACCCTTTAGTAAATTATAAGCCATATTTAAGTTTGATTATAATGCTGGCAAAGGTATATAATTATTGTTTAGAATGAAATTGGAATACGGTCTGCTTTATCAGTTGTTTTCGTAGGTAATGAGCACGGAAAGGTCCTCGTTTCCTGCCGGTTTCAGGCCGTGATGGCTGCCAGGGAGAGTTAATATAGCGTCCCCGGTACTTACGATAATGGTTTTTCCGTTTGTGGTCAGTTCACCCTTGCCGTTCAGAATATAATAAATTTCCTGCTGTTCCTGCAAATGATACCCAATGGTTGCACCCGGGTGTAATATCCTTTTGCGAAAAGACATCTTCGCACCCTTAAATTTACTGAAGAACGGGAACGCCGTAGTTTTGCCCCCGCCATCATGCGGCCCGGGTTCGTCATGGGCGATCTCTTTTTCATGGTCAATTATATAGCCTTTATCTTCCTGCCTGGTAAAGGCAAATCCTGCAAGCAAAAACAAGGATAATACTAAAGCGGTGATCAGGAGTGTGGGGATGTGAAATTTGGTTTTCATGGTATTGGTTTTTGGGGGAGAACCCCGGTTAATACATAATCGTTCCCCCTTTAGGGGGTTAGGGGGCTGAGTAGTTCCCTCGCGTTCTGCAAAGCGCTCTCGCCCGGATTGTCGCCGCTCAGCATTTTGGCTATCTCTACAATACGCTCGTTTTTATCCAATTGCTTAATGCGGGTATAGGTGGTTGCGGTTGTATCGTCTTTATAAACAAAATAATGGCGCTGGCCCTTGCCGGCAATTTGCGGTAGGTGGGTAATAGTAATTACCTGTAAATTATTGGCCAGCTGCTCCATAATTTGCCCTACTTTATTGGCCACCTCGCCGGATACGCCTGTATCAATCTCATCAAAAATAATAGTAGGCAGTGCGGTGTTTTTTGCGATAAGCGATTTAATACTCAACATCAATCGCGAAAGCTCCCCGCCCGATGCTACCTTGCTCATTTCGGCAAGGGCGTGGCCCTTATTGGCGGAAAATAAAAATTCAACCTCGTCAATACCGTTTTTAGTAAGGTGCTCAGACTTTCCGACTTCCGGGCTTTCCGACTTCCGGACTTTCAACTCAATTTTTAGTGATGCGTTCCCCATCCCCATTTCGCCCAATGTTTGCAGCACCTGCGTTTCAATAGTTGGTATAGCCTTTGCGCGGTTTGCCGATATTTGCGCGGCCAGTTGTTCCAACTCCTTTTTATCAGCGTTGAGTTGCTGCCGCAGTTTTTCAATAGCTTCATCGCCAACAACCACCTGCAGTTTTTTGGCCG
>CAISKH010000475.1 GCA_903885865.1 uncultured Mucilaginibacter sp. | reverse complement strand
AGCAGGTGGATATCGCTACAGGGTTAACGCTGTTCACCTCAACCGATAAGCGGTTATCAAACACATAACATTTCCCTTCAAAATCTTCGCCGCCGGCTTCCTTGCCGTATTTAATAATGCCGCCATGCAGCTGGTACACATCAGTAAACCCTTCATGCAATAATAGCGCCGATGCCTTTTCGCATTTAATACCCCCGGTGCAATAAGTAACTATCTTTTTATCCCTGTATTGGGCAAGCTCGTTTATTTTATCGGGGAAATCCCTGAAATTCTCTATATCCAGCGTAACCGCGTTTTTGAATTTACCCAGCGAGTGTTCGTAATTGGAGCGTACATCCAAAATAACTACATCTTCATTATCCTTCATCGCCAAAAACGCTTTGGGTTCCAGGTGTATGCCGGTCTTTTTCTGCGGGTTGATGATATGCGGGTCGCGCAAGCCTGAGTGCACGATTTCTGATTTATAACGCACATGCATTTTTATAAACGAGGGTACAGTTACCCTGTCTACCTTAAAATCAATAGCTGCAAAACGCGGGTCGGCGTGGAGGGCATCCATATAAGTTTTACAGGCTTCCGCAGCGCCTGACACGGTGCCGTTCAACCCTTCTTCGGCAACAATAATGCGCCCGGTAAGGTTTAGCGATTTGCAAAAAATTAAATGATCGGCAGCAAACTGCTCCGCATCCGCTATTGTTGAATAACAATAGTAAAGTAGTGTATTGTATTTTCCCATAAATCATTGATACCGCTGCAAACGGTGTTAAATGAGGTGCAAATATAGTGATTAGTTGATTAGTGAGCAGAGATTAGTGAATTGCAGGCGGTGATTTTTTGGTAATAAATAGATAGGCCTAATCTTTAATCTCCAATCTTTAATCTTCTAAAGCAGTTAATGCTTAATTTCGCAGTCTTAAATTATCAAATTATGTATAACACATTACAGCCGGCTTTACAGCAGGAGCTTGCAGCTATTGAAAGCGCCGGTTTATATAAAAAGGAACGCATAATTACTTCGCCCCAGGGCGCTGATATTACCGTACAGGGCGGCAAGCAAGTCATTAACTTTTGCGCCAATAATTACCTGGGCCTTTCGGGCAACCAACAAGTGATAGCTGCCGCCAAAGCGGCTATGGATACGCATGGTTATGGCCTATCATCTGTGCGGTTTATTTGTGGAACACAGGATATACATAAAGAACTGGAAAAAAAGATAGCGGAGTTTTTAGGTACCGAAGATACCATCCTTTACGCCGCTGCCTTCGATGCCAACGGCGGTGTGTTTGAACCCCTGTTTAACGAGCAGGATGCCATTATATCCGACGAGTTGAACCATGCTTCCATTATTGATGGTGTGCGCTTGTGCAAGGCCCAACGCTTTCGCTACAAGCATGATGATATGACTGATCTGGAAGAAAAGCTAAAGGAAACTGCTGCCTGCCGTCACCGCATAATTGTAACCGACGGGGCATTTTCTATGGATGGCACCATCGCGCAACTGGATAAAATTTGTGCACTGGCAGAGCAGTATAACGCCCTGGTAATGATAGACGAAAGCCATTGCTCGGGGTTTATGGGCAAAACAGGGCGGGGCACGCATGAGTACCATAACGTAATGGGTAAAATTGATATTATTACCGGTACGTTAGGCAAAGCTTTGGGCGGCGCGTCGGGGGGGTTTACTTCCGGCAGGAAAGAAATTATCGACATGCTGCGGCAGCGCTCGCGCCCGTATTTGTTTTCGAATACACTAGCGCCTGCCATAACCGGGGCATCCATAACGGTATTGGATATGCTGAGCGAAACTACGCAGCTGCGCGATAAGCTGGAGAGCAATACCCAATATTTCCGCAAAGCGATGACTGCCGCAGGTTTTGATATTAAGCCGGGCATACACCCCATCGTGCCGGTAATGCTGTATGATGCCAAACTGGCTCAGGAATTTGCAGCCAGTATGCTGGAGGAAGGTATTTATGTGATCGGTTTTTATTACCCCGTGGTACCGCAGGGCAAGGCGCGTATCAGGGTGCAGATATCTGCCGCGCATGAGCAGCACCATTTGGATAAAGCCATTGCGGCGTTTACGAAGGTTGGGAAAGCTTTGAAAGTAATTGATTAATACGTATAGATTTTTTATATTTGTACGTATAAAAAGAAAATAATTATGGCAAAACTTACGCTAAGTATGGAGCCGGATAAGATTGAGAAGGCAAAAAATTATGCTTTGAAGCATCATACCAGTATTTCTAAAATAGTTTCCGATTTTTTGACAGACATAACTGCTAAAGATGAACCTAAGCATGACGCGCTCTTAGAGAAATTAAAGCAAATGGAAGTACCTGACTGGATCAAAGATTTATCAGTAAAGACAAAAATAGATTTGCCGGATAATGTTGATTACAAGCAGTTAAAATACGAATATCTTAAAGAAAAATATGGCTTATAGGTATTTGTTTTGTGATAGCGACATTTTATTGGATTTGCTTTTAAAACGAGACCCTTTCTACTATTATGTACAAGCATTACTGATAGAAAGCGAAAAACAAGATCTAATATTAAATACATCTGCGCTTGCAATTGCGAATGTTAATTATATTCTCTGTAAAGAAATAGGAGCGCCTGAAGCAAGGAAAAAAATAAGAAATTTGACAAGGATAATAAAAATATTGCCATTCGAAAGTAGCGCCGTTGAATTAGCTATAGACAGCCGCTTTTTAGATTTGGAGGATGCTTTTCAATATTTTATTGCCAAAAAGAATGATTGTGATATCATTTTAACCAGAAATATAAAAGACTATAAACAAGCTACTATCCCGGTTTTAACAGCCGATCAATTTTTAAGAACATTATAATGCAACAAGCTATAGATCAATACACCGCCGAGATCAACGCTTTTTCGCCTGCAAGCGCGGATGAACTGGAAACGTTCCGTATAAAATTTTTAGGCACTAAGGGGATAATTAAAGACCTCTTTGAGCAATTTAAAACCGTTGGCCCTGAAGAGAAACGCACCTTTGGCAAAGTATTGAACCAATTCAAGCAATTGGCCGAAGCTAAATACCTGGAGCTGCAGGAAAAATTCAAATCCGAAATCGAAAATCCGAAATCCGAAATCGATTTAACCCTTCCCGGCGATGGCTTCCAAACTGGCTCGCGCCACCCGTTGTCGTTGGTGAGGAATGAGATCATTGATATTTTTAAGCGCCTGGGCTTTGTGGTTGCCGAGGGCCCCGAGATAGAGGACGACTGGCATAACTTTTCGGCGTTAAATTTCCCCGAAGAGCATCCCGCCCGCGATATGCAGGACACCTTCTTCATTAAAAAAAATAACGGCAAGGACGATATCGCCCTGCGTACCCATACCTCATCGGTACAGGTGCGTATGATGGAGAACGGTAAGCCGCCGTTCCGCGCTATTATGCCGGGGCGGGTTTACCGCAACGAGGCCATATCCGCCCGCGCACATTGCTTTTTTCACCAGGTGGAGGGTTTGTATGTGGACGAAAACGTATCATTTGCCGACCTCAAGCAAACCCTTTATCACTTTGTACAGGAATTGTATGGCGAGGGTACCAAAGTACGTTTCCGTCCTTCATATTTTCCGTTTACCGAGCCATCGGCCGAGATGGATGTTTCATGCACCATTTGTAAGGGCGCGGGCTGCAATATGTGCAAGTACAGCGGCTGGGTAGAGATATTAGGCTGCGGTATGGTTGACCCTAATGTGCTGGAGAATTGCGGTATCGACAGTACCAAATATACCGGGTTCGCATTTGGTATGGGTATAGAAAGAATTGCCAACTTAAAATATGTTATACGCGATCTGCGTTTATTCTCTGAGAATGATGTTCGTTTTTTAAATCAGTTTCAATCAGAGATCATATAAAATGAAAAAACTGGCCCTATCGGCTATACTCCTGTTAAGTTGTTTCGGCTGCGCCAAAACCGGCGACCTCGTGCCCAGTGTTTCTGTAAATTTCGAGATGTCGCTTACCGATCCGCGGCTTAACGCCCTGCATAATACCGGCGGCGCGGTATTGATCCCCGGCTATGGCGTGGCGGGTTTGATACTATACCGCGAGGCTGATGGCAGCTATGCAGCTTACGACCGTTGCAGCGCCTACCAGCCCCAGAATAAATGCGCCGTAACCCTTGATAACCCCTCCCTAACCTGCACCGACCCCTGCAGCGGCTCTAAATGGACCCTCGAGGATGGCACACCCGTTAAGGCCCCCGCCACACAAGCATTAAGGGCGTATGCGGTAAATGTCAGTAATTTTGAGATATTTGTATCTAACTGATACATGGAAGCCGAGAAAATAAAAGACAGCATTAAACGGGCCGCGCAGGAGCTGTTCCGCAAATTTGGGTACCATAAAACCAGCGTTAACGAAATTGCCAAACGCGCCCGGATAGCCAAGGCCACTATCTACAAGTATTTTAACAGCAAGGAAGCCGTGCTGCATACCCTGCTCATGGACTATATACGCGTGAGCGTTGACGACCTGATACTCACCCAAACCCCCGAAATGGACGAGGAAGCTTACCTGGCCAACCTCATCATGAAAACCTGCCGTTTAAGCTATACCGTATGCAACGAGTTCATCGGATGGGATTTTATACGCGAGAGCGCCAACTCGCAGGAGTTTTTGAAGAACCTTAGCAACGAACTCGAAGAGATGCTGCTGGCCTCGTTTACCAGGCTTACCGAGATACGCAAGAGCGAAAACTACCACCGCCGCCTACGTTTCCTCATAAAGTGCAGCAAAAGCATTGTGTTTAGCTTTGCCTTTACCTCGGTATCCGACTCGGATGTGCGCAAGAACTTTGTGTCTTTCCAAAAAGAGATATTGCCTTATTTGGTGAAAGCGGCGATTACTATTTGATGTGCAGATATGCGGATGTGCAAATGTGCAGATGAATGTGCAGCGGGTTCCCCTCTTGAGAGGGGCAGGGGTGTGTTAATAAAGCGATAGGTAGTATCTGGTTAAATGCAGTGATTCACAAAAAAAGTGAATCAGCTGAATCACCTGAATCACTTTATTAGGTTAACTTATTGAAATACAGTAATTTGTTAAAAGGGAGTGAATCACTTTTGAATCACCTTATTCGTCAGTGCTTTTAGCTGTGATTTTGTGGTTATAGGTTGATAATCAGGTAAATGTAAATGGCCTGTTTTTGGCTGTTTTTGCCCTGATGAATCACTAAAGGTGAATCACCTTATTCGTCAGTTTTTTTACGTATAATTTTGCGTTTATATGCTGATAATCAAATAATTGCAAATCAGCCTGATTTTGGGTGGGTGAAACAAAAAAAGTTTGTAAAATAATACTTATTCTCCTGCATTCCTGAGTACGTGTTCGAGCAATGTTGCTGAGATATGGAAATTGGTTTGCTGGATACGGTCGAAATAAGGCCGGAGTAGAGGGATAAGTCCCTGGTTTTTAGCAATGACCAACAGGCCGATGGTGCCTGTTACCGATAGCCCTAACTTTTCAGCAAACCGCCGGGCATCGGCGTCATCTAAAACCAGGTAATCATAAGGGATTTCCGCAGCCAAAGCAATCGCGCTGGCTTCGCCCGGATCAATAAATTTCATGTATTCCTGCTGAAGCGATTTATTACCGACTTCCTGAACCTGTACCCACCCTGGTAAGGGGAATTTAAATTCGGCTGCAATTTCGGGCGTAGTGAACACCCCTGAAAAAAGCTTATGCAAAATTTCGAGCGTATCCAGTTTGCGCAACAAGCTAAAGCAGCTTGTATCGGTAATAATAACTTTAGAACTTCCGGGCATCGTTGATAGCAGCTTCCGCGCTGGCGTCCATAAAATGGACGCCGTAATTTAACAGTATCTCCGCAAAATCCCATTTTTCCATACCCACCATCGCTGCGGCCTTGCCTAAAGTAATCTTGCCTGCTTCATACAACTTGGCAGCAATAAAACGGGCGGTTTCTTCATGCTCCTTTTCCAGTTCATCCGGAACCTGTAATGTCATCGTAGTCATAGCGTAATTATTAACAACCAGTTAAAGGTACGCATAAATCAATAATTATAAAAAGATAACTAAAGTGGGTTAACCAACCAGAACCAATTAAACAAATAAATAATTGATCTATTTGGAGTACTATTCACTAATACGTATATTTGAATATCAAATAACACGTGTAATGACAACCAAGCTCACCTTAACAATGGAAGACGGAGTGATTAATTCCGCTAAAAAATATGCCCGCCAAAAGGGCAAAAGTTTGTCGGATATTGTAGAGAATTATTTAAAATCGATAGCTGCACCCGAAGAGCGGCCCGAAATGTTATCGCCCAAAGTAACCAAACTAATGGGAGTAATTAACTTACCGGAAGATTTTGATTATAAAAAAGAATTGGGCAACGCCCTGCAAAAGAAATACAAGTAACCCATGAAGCACATTTTCATGGATACCAATGTGGTTATTGATTTTTTAGCTAACCGGCAACCTTTCGCTTTACATGCTGCCCGGCTTTTTAATTTAGCAGTTGAGCGAAAAGCAATCATCTATGTTTCGGCAGTTTCTTATAATAACATTTACTATATCCTGCGGCAATCATTATCCAACAATGCCACTATAAAACTATTGGATAACCTAGCAGAGTTAGTTCAAATAGCCGATGTAACCAATGCAATTATCCGCCAATCTTTAAAAACAGATTTTAAAGATTATGAAGACGCCATTCAATATTACTGCGCCCTCAGTTTGGCAAAAATTGATTTTATTGTAACGCGCAATACCAAAGATTTCAGAAAAAGCGCGTTGCCTGTGTTAACTCCGGCAGAGGCGATAGCAAGTATGGGCTAATCAAATGATTGAAGATTAGCGTGATTTCGGGTGTGGGTGTAACAAAAAAATGTTTTTAAAAGGCACAAGAACGCCGTGCTCTTGACGGTGCTGCATTCTTGCGCCAGGGGGGTAAGATAGAATATCTCGACCAACAGGTACTGACAAACTACTGCCACCATTAATTATATATAAATGGCATAATTTTGCCGACATCATGTCAGTAATATAAATGCATTGACTGACAGCTCGTTAATGTTTAAAAAAATACCGAAAAAAAGTGGAAATGTTGAAAATTTATAAAAATTTTTATTCAGTAAGCTATTTCAAGCTAATTGACAACTAAAATTTCTTTAAACGATAAACATTAGCCCAAAATAGGCAAATAGTAGTGTCAATGTCACAATTTGGAATTTGAGGTTAGGATGATATGGCAACATTCTTGATACAAACAGAAACGAAAAAGGCTTGAAGGATTTGGGGTCCAACAAGCCGATAATTGTCATGCATCGGATGCTTTAAAAAGCCCGACGATTGAGATGACAGGTTTTTATTTAAGGCGTAAAACTATAAAATGTTTGCATAAAACAAACTTTTATTTTCCTTTCATAATCATCTCTTCAATCTGATGCCGTAGATAGTCTTCCCGACACGTAATAGAAACGGAAGAGCCTGTAATATGCTGCCATAGTATATTGTCGGGGTTCGAACACTTTTAATTATAATATTACAATGGCAACAAACAGTAAATCAGGCGACAATAGGCGCTATGGAGCAGTTAGGGAGCGCTCACAAGTATTCAATTCTCAAACTCAACAATGGGTGAAACGAGATTCTTCAACAGGCAAGTTTATGGATGTTAAAAATGATGGCAGACCTTTTAAGGGCATCAGAAAGGAGAGTGGGAAATGAATCGTGTTATAAACCCAGCAAAATATCTTAACAATGTTGTTGAAGATGGGAAAACCTTTTATATCGGATTTGGGGTGAAAAACCTCACTGAGCTCGGCAAATCACATCCCGGTTTAAAAGAACTTATTACCGGCACACAAACTTCGATAACCGTTACAGGCAATAAAGGCCCATTAAAAGAAAATACTCATGGCAAAGTAGTAAGAAAACAGCCCGAGCAAAAAGAAAGTATCTGGAAACATATTCACTACTATAGTAAAAGGTTCGGTAAGGATATTGACTACAATAGAGAGTTTCATATTTGGGAAAAAATGATCCTTCATAAATATAATTTAGCTTTGGAAGCTGCCCAAACACCGCAGGGGGAAACAGTTCTTCATTTTCCCGCTTTTAAAATGCAATCAACCGATGACCTTTATTTAAAAGCTGGGGCTGCTATGAATATGGCAATTGCTCTTGGGTCGTATCATTTGATTTACAATAATGTTTTTGAACCTATTGTACCGGTTACCAAATTTGAGAATAAAAGAATTTTATCGTCAGGAAATTTAACTATCACTGAAAAATTAGAATTAATAAAAAAGGAATTAAACAACCAGGGTAGCGGAGAGGTTTCAAAAGGGAACAGCTATAGGTTTGCATTGTTAAAAGAAAATACACCTACTGATGTAACAATGGGAATAGGCGGATTTGATGATTACTTAATGTTTGAATATACAAAGAATGACTTAATGATTCTCGAAAATCTAAAAACCGGAAATGCAACATATTTATTTACGTTATCAAAATTTGATAAAAATAAAGAGCTAAATAAACAAACTGCCGCTTCGGATTATTCTTTCCTAAAAAGGATTATCCATAACAATTTAGAAGATTGGAATAGGCAGTTCAATAAATTCTTTAAAGGGTAATTATTATGGAAAACGGATTAGAGGTTGATTTTTTAGCAGTAAATAGCGGCGAAAAAAGCGGAGATGCCATAGCATTTAGATATGGGAATTTAGAAGATCCAGCTAAGCAAATGGTTATAGTAATTGATGGCGGTACACTTGAGTCAGGTAAAAATTTAGTTAAATTAATTAAAGAGGCCTACAATACCAATTATGTCGACCTGGTGATATGTACTCATCCAGATGCAGACCATGCATCTGGGCTAAGGGAAGTACTAAACGTACTGTCTGTTGGTGAATTGTGGATTCATAAACCGTGGGAGCATTCTGAACACATTAGCCATTTGTTTCATGATGGTAGAATTACAGATAATAGTTTATCTCAAAGAATACGAGATGAATATAATTTCGCCCATGAATTAGTAGAAATTGCAGAAAGTAACAAGGTAAATATTCGCGAGCCGTTTGCTGGTTTAAAATTTGGCAATGGTGAGGTAGAAGTATTGGGCCCGAGTGTTGACTACTATAGGGAATTGTTACCTAATTTTGCTCGAACACCAGAAACTAAGGAATCTATTTTTGAAAACACAATACGTGGATTTGCAACTAAGGCCGTACAGTGGGTAGAAGATGCTTTGCATATTGAATTATTAGACGAATTTGGAGTTACGAGCGCTGAAAATTCTTCAAGCGCCGTTTGTCTATTACACTTTGATGGTAATAAATATTTATTTACTGGTGATTCAGGCGTAGAATCGCTAAAAAAAGTAATTGAGTATGCAAATAATAATGGCATAGATTTAACTAATCTTTATTTTTTACAAGTTCCGCATCACGGAAGTAAACGCAATGTTTCACCTATAATTTTAAATGCAATTAAAGGAGAAGTTGCGTATGTATCTGCCTCAAAAGATGCGCCTAAACATCCATCAAAAAAGGTTTTAAATGCATTGAAAAAAAGAGGTACGAGAGTTTATTCAACAGAAGGTACAAATTTAATTTCTGTACATAATAGGCCTATGAGACCTGGTTACAGCACCATTAACCCCCATGTTTTTTATGATAAGGTTGAGGAATAATTATTAAAGCAGATTTAAGGTAATATGAAATATTATTTTCAGGCCAGATTTTTTCCGGCAGTACTAACAATACTTCCATTATTTGTATTAATTAATGGTATAGTTTTGAAATATTACTCCGATAGCTTATCGGCCATTTTAATTATTCTACCATATTTAATATCGTTTAGCATTACTACAGCTT
>CAISKH010000474.1 GCA_903885865.1 uncultured Mucilaginibacter sp. | reverse complement strand
AACTAACACATACCTATCTGTTTTTATGAAAAAACTAATCGTTATTATTTTAATTGCCTTTACTTCGTGTTTAGCCGGTTGTTCCAAAAGCAGCGACACGCCTGCCACGCCTATTGTCACTCCAACTCCTACCCCCACGCCTACCCCTCCTGTTACACCGCCCACAACGTCGCCTGATGGTGATGTGGTTGGCAAATTGGTTGTTGGTTACCAGGGATGGTTTTCGGCAAAAGGTGATGGCTCGCCATCAAATTCATGGAACCACCAGAATATTGAAATATGGCCCGATACCCGTGAATATACCAATACTTATTCGGGAAGCCCGTTTAGCCAAAATGGGGGTGTAACACAACCGCCGTTTACCGGTAATATGGGGAATGTTAGTCCGGCGGTAATGTTTTCATCTTATGATCAGTCTACCGTTAACACCCATTTTTTATGGATGCAGCAAAACGGGATAGATTGTGTGGCGCTGCAAAGATTCGGATCAGAATTATCCAATGCCACGCTTAAAGCACAAAGGGACGGTATGGCCGCCAAAGTAAGGACAGCTGCCGAAGCTACCGGGCGCAAATTTTATATCATGTATGATATTTCCGGCTGGACCAGTTTTCAAACACAAATAAAAACTGACTGGACAAGCTACATGAGCGCACTTACATTATCATCGGCATATGCCATGCAAAACGGCAAACCGGTGGTATGTGTTTGGGGGCCCGGTTTCTCAAGCCGCCCCGGAAATGTTAGTTCATGGACAGATGTATTGGCCTGGTTTAAAGCACAAGGCTGTTATGTAATAGTTGGCGCGCCGGGTAATTTTGTTTCGGATGCAGCAAACCAGTCGGTTTATAAAACAGCTAATATGATCATGCCCTGGGAGGTTGGCAACAATACAAATTTTTCGAATTTCCAGTCGCAGAATGCTAATAACCTGTCTTATTGCACTTCATTTGGTATTGATTACCAAGCGGATATATACCCAGGTTATGCTTTCTTTAATTCAGATCCAACCAAGCCTAAAAATGAGATACCAAGAGCACACGGCGATTTTATGTGGTCGCAGTTCGCGGCTGCAAAAAGTGCCGGTGTAAAAAGTGTTTATATCTCCATGTTTGATGAGATAAATGAAGCTACCGCGATATTTAAATGCGCCGAAGATGCAACAATGAGCCCCGCCGGAAATTATTTTTTAACGCTCGATGCAGATGGCACCCATGTTTCGTCTGATTTTTATTTGCGGCTCACCAACAACGGCCAGAAAATGATGAAAGGAACCATTCCCTATACCGCTACTAACCCTACCTCATTTCAGTAATGGATATATTTAATGCAGCGTTGCTATAAATCAACTATCGTTAACTATTTTTGGTAATGATACCGCAGCAAAATAACCTTTACCGCAGGTTGCTTTTATTGGGTTTATTGGTACAATTGGTAGCAGCCTGGTTCAGTTTAGGATACAACCAATGCGATGAGCATTTCCAGGTACTTGAGTTTTGCAATTATAAATTGGGGCTATCGCCGGTTACCGACCTGCCCTGGGAGTTTGCGGCACATTGTAGGTCGGGCCTGCAGCCTTTGTGCGCCTATGTTTTATGCAGGGCATTGCAGGCACTCAACTTGTACAATCCATTTTGGGTAAGTTTCCTAATGCGGTTAGTAATGGGAATAAGCACCTGGCTGTTAACCTGCCGTGTAGTGGCGCTGATGCTGCCCAATTTTATTACCGAAAAAGGCAAACAGGTATATGTATGGTGCAGTTTCCTGTTGTGGTTCGTTCCGTATATAGGTGTTCGTTTCGCTGCTGAAAACATTGCAGGGATGTTGTTTTTTGCCGCCCTCTCTTTATTGCCGGGGCTGCTTTGCGCTAATCTTACCAGACAACGCCATCTGAAGTTAATAATAGCGGGATTATGTTTGGGTTTTGCCCTTTTTATACGCCTGCAGATGGCATTTGCTTATATAGCGTTGGTAGTATGGCTGATAGTTTATATAAAATGGCCCGTTAAAAACTGGCTCATCCTGGTATTT
>CAISKH010000473.1 GCA_903885865.1 uncultured Mucilaginibacter sp. | reverse complement strand
GGTATTGTTTTGTGGGATTTCTTTTCTAAATTGGCTATTGGTTCATAGATGATAGATCGTGGTTCATGGTATTTGAACTGTTCTAAAATTGGCTATGAACTATGAACAATCAACTATGAACTGTGAACTGTGAACTAAAATGAACTTACTTGCCAAAAAACTACAAATAAAACCAGGCAAAAATTGGTTGTTTTTTAACGCGCCGGATAATTACCTCGCTTCGCTTGAACCGTTGCCCGAAGGCGTTAATGTCAGCTTTAAGCCATCAGGAAGTTTTGATGGCATACAGTTGTTTGTAAAAGACAACGCCGAACTGGCTGCCTCATTAAAGGTGATAGCCCCGGTATTAAAGCCTGATGCCGTATTCTGGATAACCTATCCTAAAAAAAGTTCGGGCATACCGAGCGACCTGGAGATGATGGGCAGTTGGGATGAAGTAACCAAATATGGTTTAAGATGTGTTGCTTCTGCTGCCATAAATGAAACGTGGACAGGCCTACGTTTCAGGCCAGAAGGACAGTCAAAAGTATCGGATGGCAATAAGGAGAACATCCGCCAAAACGAATACGGCGAGTATATTGACGTGGATAAAAAACAAATAAAACTGCCGCTTGAAATTGCCGGAGTGTTGCAGCACTCGCCGCAGGCTATGAGTTTTTACCAGCAACTCTCCTACTCCAATAAAAAAGAGTATGTATTGTGGATACTCACCGCCAAACAGGAAAAAACGCGGGAGGAACGATTGGTTAAGTTGGTGGAGAAGTTGGGGATTGGGAAGAAGAATCCGACCGAGAAATGAATTTTTGTTATTGCAACAAAAAATCCTCTCCCGCATAAAGCAGAGAGAGGATTAAAATACAATTATTCCCCCTTCAGGGGGTTAGGGGGTTTACGAATCAAAAACCTGGTCGAACTGATTAACCGAATCCTTGCTTTCTAAAACAGAGTGCCCCATTAAAAACTCATCCACCTTGCGGGCGCATTCGCGGCCCTCGGAAATGGCCCAAACAACCAGCGATTGCCCGCGGCGCATATCGCCTGCCGCAAATACTTTGCTGACATTGGTACGATATATACCTTCTTTGGCTTTTACGTTTTTACGTTCATCAAGTTGTATACGCAGGCTTTCCAGCATACCGGTATGTTGCGGGTTTAAAAAGCCCATTGCCAGGAAAACACGCTGGCAGGGTATTTCGCGCTCAGATCCCTCAACCTCGTTAAACTTTATAGGGCGGCCCATTACATCCTGTTCCCAGCTAACATCAGTAACCCTTAAGGCTCTTAAATTGCCTTTTCCATCGCCCAAAAACTCCTTGGTGTTAATGCCCCAGTAACGGTCAACACCTTCTTCGTGCGAACTGGTTACTTTCAACGTCATTGGATAAGTTGGCCAGGGCATATGCTTTGTCCGTTGTTCAGGCGGCTGAAACATTACTTCAAACTGCTTAATAGATTTTGCACCCTGGCGGTTTGACGTCCCCACGCAATCCGACCCGGTATCGCCCCCGCCTATTATCACTACATCTTTACCGGAAGCTAAAATATCTTCTCCCTCAAATTTTGTATCGCTTACGCGCTTATTTTGCTGTTTCAGAAAATCCATAGCGAAATGGATGCCTTTCAGTTCCCTTCCCGGGATAGAGAGATCGCGCGGAATGGTAGAACCGCCTGTTAAAACCACTGCGTCATTAGTACGCACCAGTTCATCAGCAGCAATATCCTTGCCTACTTCGGTATTGGTTTTAAATACAACACCGTCTTTTTCCATGATCTCTAAACGGCGGTCAATTATCCATTTCTCCATTTTGAAATCAGGGATGCCGTAGCGTAATAAACCTCCTATTTTATCGTCCCGCTCATACAGCGTAACCAGGTGGCCCGCTTTGCTTAATTGGGCAGCAGCAGCAAGCCCTGCAGGGCCCGAACCTACTACAGCCACTTTTTTACCCGTTTTAATTAACGGCGCCACCGGCTTAACCAGGTCTTTTTGATAGGCGATTTCAATAATATGCTTTTCTATCTCTTCAATGGCTACCGGGGGTTTGTTTATCCCCAATACACAAGCCGACTCGCAGGGGGCCGGGCAAATACGGCCGGTAAACTCCGGAAAGTTATTGGTTGATGATAATACCTGGTAGGCTTCTTCCCAATCTTTTCTGTATACCGCGTCATTAAATTCAGGGATGATGTTACCCAGCGGGCATCCTGAATGGCAAAACGGTATGCCACAATCCATACAGCGTGCAGATTGATGATTTAATTCTTCATCATTATACAAACTTTCAAATTCATTATAGTTTTTTACACGTTCAGCAGGCGATAATTTATTAGGCAGTTTCCTGTCAAATTCCTGAAATCCTGTTACTTTTCCCATCTATTTACTGATAGTTTGATATGCTAATTTTTCAATAACTTTTTTATACTCTTTAGGATAAACTTTAAAAAATTTTGTAGAAACCTCATCCCAGTTTTTGAGCATTTTTTGAGCGAGTTTGCTGCCTGTAAGGCTTACATGCTTGCGCAATAATGTAACGATATGCTCTGCATCTTTATCGGTTAAAGGATCAAGATCAACCATTTCGCCATTGCAATTTTCGGCAAAAGTATTATCAGCATCGTAAACCCATGCAATACCGCCGCTCATGCCCGCTGCAAAGTTGCGGCCCGTTTTACCCAATATAAGTGCGCGGCCACCTGTCATGTATTCGCAGCCATGATCGCCTATACCTTCTACAACTGTTGTAGCACCCGAGTTACGTACGGCAAAACGCTCGCCTGCCATCCCACGGATAAATACCTCACCGGCGGTAGCGCCATATAAAGCTACGTTACCGATTATTATATTATCCTCGGGCACAAAGGTTGCAGCAGCCGACGGATAGATAGCCAGTTGCGCCCCTGACAGGCCTTTACCTACATAATCATTAGCTTCGCCCTCCAGCTCAAAGGAAATACCTTTGGTAGCGAAAGCGCCAAAACTTTGTCCGGCCGAGCCTTTAAATTTGTAGTTAATGGTATTATCAGGCAACCCGGCAGAACCATATATTTTCGATATCTCATTCGATAATAATGTGCCTATTGTACGGTCGGTGTTTTTTACATCGTATGCACCAAATATGGGTGTCTTATCCGCAAGTGCGGCTTTAGCATCCTCCCATAATTTCAAGTCAAGTATATCATCCATCCCATGATCCTGCTTCTCGCTGTTATACAGTGTAAGGTCCTTCGGATTATTAACCGGGTGCAATATGCCTGACAAGTCAATATTTTTAGCTTTCCAGTTTTGCAGGTTATCTTTAACCTTCAGGAACTGAACACGGCCCACCATTTCATTAATGGTACGGAAACCTAATTCAGCCATGATCTCGCGTAATTCCTCGCTCATAAAGCGGAACAGGTTAACTACGTGTTCTGGTTTGCCCGAAAATAATTTTCTCAATTCAGGGTCCTGCGTGGCAACACCAACAGGGCAGGTGTTTAAATGGCACTTGCGCATCATGATACAGCCACCTGCTACCAGCGCAGCGGTTGCAACGCCCCACTCCTCTGCACCCATAAGGGCTGCAATAGCCAAATCACGGCCTGTTTTTAACTGGCCATCTGTTTGTAACACCACGCGGCTGCGCAGCTTGTTTCGTACCAGTGTTTGGTGGGCTTCGGTAAGACCAAGTTCCCAGGGTAAACCGGCGTGTTTAACCGAACTTATTGGCGATGCACCTGTACCGCCATCATAACCGGCAATTAAAATTACATCGGCATGAGCCTTGGCAACGCCTGCAGCGATAGTACCCACTCCGGCCTTTGATACCAGCTTCACATTAATGCGCGCAGCACGGTTAGCGTTTTTAAGGTCGAATATTAATTGCGCCAGGTCTTCAATTGAATAAATATCATGGTGTGGCGGGGGCGATATTAAACCAACCCCCGGCGTTGAGTGGCGGGTTCTTGCTATCCAGTCATCAACTTTATGGCCCGGCAACTGGCCGCCTTCGCCGGGTTTCGCGCCCTGCGCCATTTTTATCTGTAATTCATCGGCATTGGTTAAATAGTTGGAGGTAACCCCAAACCGGGCGGATGCCACCTGTTTGATGGCCGAGCGCATCGAATCACCATTTGGCATTAGTTCGTACCGCATTTCATCCTCACCGCCCTCGCCGGTATTGCTTTTTCCGCCTATGCGGTTCATAGCAATAGCCATCGTACTATGCGCCTCATGCGAAATAGAGCCAAACGACATAGCACCTGTAGCAAAACGCTTCATAATACTTTCAGCCGGTTCAACCTCATCAATGTGAATTGATTCGCGGTGATGGGCAAAATCAAGCAGGCCGCGTATGGTAAAGTGCTTTTCGCTTTGTTCGTTTATTGCTTTAGCGTAGTTTTTATATACCGAATAATCATTACTTCGGGTAGCATGTTGCAGTAAGTGTACGGTTGTTGGGTTAAACAAATGCTCTTCCCCGCGGCGCTTCCATTGGTAAATACCGCCTTCGGGCAATAAACGGCTATCACTTTTTGCGCCAAAACCTATACGGTGTTTGCAAAGCGATTCGCGCGCTATTTCATCCAGACCTAAACCGCCTATACGGGTAACCGCGCCGCAGAAATATTTGTTAACTACATCTTTGTTTAATCCTAATATCTCAAATACTTGCGAACCATGATAAGATTGCAGGGTAGATATTCCCATTTTCGAAAATATCTTTAACAAGCCGTCATTAACCGATTTTACATAATTCTTTAAAAGATACTTAACATCCAGGCTGGTATCTAATGCTCCGCTTTCCTTTAAATTCTCAATGGTGGCCTGCGCCAGGTATGGGTTAACGGCAGTTGCCCCAAAAGCCAGTAAACAGGCAAAATGGTGAACTTCCCAAATATCCCCTGCTTCAACAACTATACCTACTGCGCCGCGAAGGCCCTTTTTTATCAAGTGATGATGAACAGCCGATACCGCCAATAACGACGGTATTGGCGCGTGTTCCGAATCAATGGCGCGATCGGTCAATATCAATACTTCAAATCCATCAGCTACGGCATCTTCCGCGTAGCGGCATACCCTTTCTATTCCTTTTTGCAGGGAACCGGGCAAACCATCGGCATTAAAATAAGTTTGCAATGTTTTAGCATGAAACATGCCGGTATCAATACTTCTTAACTTTTCAAGCTGATGATTTTTTAATATCGGGTGTTTAAGCGTTACGCAATGGCAATGCATTTTATCCTCATCAAGCAGGTTGCCGTTATTGCCTATAAAGCTGGCCAAACTCATTACCAGCCTTTCACGTATGGGATCGATAGGGGGGTTAGTAACCTGCGCAAAAAACTGCTTAAAATAACTCGATAAATGTTGTGGCTTGTCAGACAATATGGCCAGCGGCACGTCGGTACCCATTGAGCCAACCGGTTCTTTACCCTCAAGCGCCATCGGTTTAATAATCTTATCAATATCCTCACGGCTATAACCGAATACTTGCTGATAACGGAACACAGAATCAGCGCTCAGGTTTGCAAAAGCCAAACGTGGTTCGGCAAGTTCCTCCAGCCGTATCTTATAATTCTCCAGCCACCTGCCATAAGGCTGACGGGAGGCTACCTGTTGTTTAATTTCTTCGTCGGTAATGATCACTCCTTTTTCGGTATCGATCAATAACATTTTACCAGGCTGTAAACGCCCTTTGCGTAAAACAGTTTTCTCGTCAATAGCCAGTACACCTGTTTCTGAAGCGGCTATAACCCGCCCGTCGCTGGTGATGGTATAACGTAGCGGACGCAACCCGTTCCTGTCTAATAACGCTCCAACCAATTTACCGTCAGTGAAGCTTATAGCGGCGGGACCGTCCCAGGGCTCCATTAAAGTGGCGTGAAACTCATAAAACGCTTTTTTTACAGGATCCATTTGTTCGTTGCCATCCCATGCCTCGGGTATCAGCATCATCATTACATGGGGCAATGAACGGCCGGTATGTAATAGTATTTCAATAATGTTATCCAAACAGGCTGAATCCGATTGATTGTTATCAATAACCGGCAGCAGCATCTCCATTTCTTCCTGGGTAAAATAAGAAGAGGCGTAAGATTTCAACCCTGAATAGAACCAGTTCAAATTACCGGTAAGTGTATTGATCTCGCCATTGTGGGCGATCATGCGGAATGGCTGAGCCAGTTTCCATGAGGGGAAAGTATTGGTTGAGAAACGAGAATGTATTACTGCCAACCCCGACGCTATACGCGGATCAGTAAGGTCAGCATAATACTGGCGCAACTGGTAAGTTGTTAATTGTCCTTTATAAATTATTGTCCGGCAGGATAACGAAGAGAAATAAAAATCGCCTCTTGCCCCCGGTATGGTTTCGGTAACTGTTTTGTTAATATATCTTCTTAACACATACAACTTACGTTCAAAATCATCAGCATTGGTAATATGATGCGGTCGTGCTATAAAAAGCTGTTCAATATCAGGTTCGGCGCTGCGCGCTGTTTCGCCAATTACTGATGAATTAACAGCAATTTTGCGGTAGCCTAATTTATGCAACCCTAATTTTTCAATGGCATTATCAATAGCAGTGCGACAGGCTTTTTTTAGAGGAGAATCTTTAGGCAGGAATATCATCCCAACCCCATACTCTCCCGGTTCAGGTAAACTGATCTCCAGGTTTGAGCATTCTTCCATAAAAAATTCGTGGGGCAACTGTATCAATATACCAGCGCCGTCACCCGAGTCAGGGTCACATCCGCAAGCGCCTCGGTGTTCCATGTTTTCCAACATGGTAAGTGCATCGTCAATTATCTGGTTAGATTTATGCCCATCAATATTGGTTATAAATCCTGTTCCGCAAGAGTCATGTTCAAATTCAGGCCTGTAAAGACCCTGTCGTGGGTTATCGTTCTGGTCCATTCGTTACGCACGGTTTATAAGTTCGTAACAACGAAAATACGAAAACCAAAACATTTTTGCGATAAAAATATTAATTTTTGGAATTATCTTAAAAAATTGCATACGATACACCTATTAATTCACAATTTAATAAAATTTAAGGGTTTTTCATTGAAATATCAAAATTTATATGATGTAAATTATATTTAACCGTAACAAGTATGTCTATTGGATCGATAGGCAAAATTACATTTTAAGTGAATTTACCTGGCAAAATTTAATTACGAACAATTTAGTTATTGCATTATTTAATTTTAGGGCGTTTTTTTTCGATAGCTGAATAATCTCACCAACTCATTAAAAACGGAATTAGTAATTTAGCCGAAATTTATATCAGATGCCAGTAAAAAATAAAGCTGTTTTTTTAGACCGCGACGGGGTGCTTAATCATGAAATGGGCGACTATGTTTGCCGCGTGGAAGATTTTGAGATATTAGACAATTTTGAAGCATTAAAAACCCTGCAGGATAAAGGCTACCTGCTTTTAGTAGCCACCAACCAGGGCGCTCTTGCCAAAGGCTGGTTCACCGAAGACGAATTAGCAAAAATGCACAAAAAGTTAAAGGAAACTTATCATAAACATGGTGTAGAAATAACCGATATATTTTATTGCCCCCACCACCCCGACTTTACCGGCGATTGCGATTGCCGCAAACCCAAACCGGGTCTGTTGCTCCAAGGCATTGAAAAATACAACCTCGACCCATCGAAGTCTTATTTTATTGGCGACAGGGAGCGGGATATAATCGCTGCTACCGCTGCCGGGGTAAAGGGCATATTAATTGATAGTGACCAACCGATAAGCTCGGTGTTAGATATGATAGATTAGTTACAATGTTGTAAGGTTGGAAAGTTGCAATGTTACTTATGGCGTTTAACTTTCCAACCTTACAACCTTACAACTTTACAACAAAATGAAATTATACGATTACTTAAAACATTTCGATACATTAATAGCCGCCATCATTGGTTTTTATGTTATTTACCTGTTTACCAGTTATAGCGGCGTCGGTATCTCGCCCGATTCAATCATGTATGCCAGTACCGCAAACAATATACAGGCGCATGGCACCATCATTACGTATGAGAATACACCACTGGATCTGTTCCCGGTGTTCTACCCTTTTTTTTTAGCGGTTATCCAGTTCGTTTCGCGCGTTGACCCCATTGTGGCAGGCGCGCTTATCAACCAGTTTTTATTTACCGCGGTAATATTTATAAGTGGGTGGATATTGTCGAAATTCGTTACACATTCAATCCTATACAAATGGCTGGTACTTTTAGCTATTATATTAAGCCCGGCTTTGCTGCAGATCTATACTTATTTGTGGTCTGAAACCTTGTTTATATTGGAAGTATTGCTTTTTATACTGGCCTATCATCATTACCTGCGCCGACACAGTACAAAAACGCTGCTCTTTGTCGCAATAATTGTTGCAATAAGCTGTATAACCCGTTTTGCCGGGGTTACGCTAATCGGTACCGGCGGGTTATTGTTATTGCTGGATAGCAATTTAATTTTCCGCAAAAAGGTAAAGCATATTTTAATATTCACCGCAGTTTCCATATCACTATTAACCTGTAACTTGTTATTTAACAGGTTACAAACGGGCCTTAGCGTAGGTACACGCGAACCTTCCATAACCCCCCTGGCTAAAAACCTGTATTATACCGGCACCGTTTTAGATGATTGGGGCAGCCTGGGCACAGGCGCCTATCCGTATGCTATATTACTAATCTCGGTAATACTGCTTACACTAATAGCTATTCTGCTATGGAAAACTTATAAAAAAAGGATTAACAGTTATGAAAATATTGTAATAGCTTTTGTTGTGATATATGGGTTGTTTATTGTATTGTCGGCCACTATTTCAAGGTACGAGCGCATTAACAGCCGCCTTATATCGCCTATGTTTATCCCGCTGCTAATAACCTGCACGTGCTGGGTGCCTGATGTATTAATGGGTATTAGATCCAAGCTAAAATACGTTTTTGGGAGTGTTGCTATTGTTGCCATGCTGGCTTTTGAATATGCCACGCTGCGGGTAGATATGCAGCGTTATGATGATGAGAAAGATTATGGCATACCGGGGTTTACGGACGATAGCTGGAACAAATCGCCGTTTGTAAAGTATCTAAAAACAAATAAAAACTTATTTAAACCGGGTATACCCATTTATACCAACGCCAACGAGGCGGTTTATTTATTCACCGGGATGTCATCCGAACAGGTACCCCACCGATTTTTTAAAAAAGATGTAGCAGAGTTTTTTAAGCTGAAACATTATTATTATATATGGTTTAAAACCCTGGATTACTCTGAAATTATCAACATAAACGACATAAGGAAAGTTGAAAAGCTGAATGCAATAGGCGAGTTTCAAGACGGAGATATTTATGAATATAGCGGTGAGTAATACTGATTATTGAGCTCTGAAAACACCTGCCCAACTAATTAAATTTTGATTTTAAAAACAACTGCCTATATTTGCAGTACTTATCTATAGATATACTATATAAAAATGGGAAGTTCAAACATACATCGTCTGCATCTGAACCATCACCACCATGTGGTGATCAGCTAACGTATGTTTCTACGCGAAATAACAACCCCGGTTTATACTTTTTATAATAGTTCCCTTAAATACAATTTGTGAAAACACTTAAAATAGCGATCCAGAAATCTGGTCGGCTCAACGAAAAATCCGTTGAATTATTAAAGAATTGCGGCTTAAATTTTGAAAATTACAAAAGTTCGCTTATCTCGCCTGTATCAAATTTTCCGTTGGAAATTCTTTTTTTGCGCGACGATGATATTCCCGAGTATGTACAGGATGGCATTGCCGACCTGGGCATAGTAGGCGAAAACGTAATAGAAGAAACCGAAGTAAAAGTAAGCTACCTGCAAAGGCTGGGGTTTGGCAAATGCGCGTTAAAGATTGCCATAACCAACAACAGCGATATCAAAAAACTGGCCGATCTTGGCGGAAAATCAATAGCTACCACCTACCCCGTTATATTGGGTAAGTTTTTGCAAAAGCAGAATATACAGGCCGATATCCGTACAATATCCGGCTCGGTTGAAATATCACCTGGTTTAGGTTTAAGCGACGCTATTTGCGATTTGGTATCAACCGGCGGTACTTTAAAAAGCAATGGCTTAAAACCATTTGCTGATGTAATGGCTTCCGAAGCCATATTAATAGGGTCAAAAGGCAGCGAAAACAGCGACCTGGTACTGGAGTTAATGCAGCGCATACAATCGGTACTGCGCGCTAAAGAAACCAAATATGTGGTACTAAATGTACATAAAGATAACCTTGCAGGTGTAGTAGCTTTATTACCGGGCGTTAAAAGCCCCTCGGTTTTGCAATTGGCTGAAGCCGACTGGGTAGCGGTACATACCGTAATTCCCGAACGTGATTTTTGGGACAAAATAAGCCAGTTAAAACAAGCCGGCGCGCAAGGCATTGTAGTGATGCCGATTGAGAAGATAATACTTTAACCCCCCGGGCCCCCTGAAGGGGGAGTAGTAGGGCAAGGTTATATTTTATAAATGAATTTAAACACTCCCCCTTCAGGGGGTTGGGGGGTTATGAAACAGTATAACTATTCAAACTTAAGCAACAGCGATATCG
>CAISKH010000472.1 GCA_903885865.1 uncultured Mucilaginibacter sp. | reverse complement strand
TTGTTAAATATTGCTTCGGTATAATCTTCGTTACGGTTTTTTAACCCGGGGAAAGAACGTACCCCTATAATATCTACATACTGCCCCATAACGGCTGCGGCTTCACGGATATGCTCTACAGTGTCGCCATTCATTACAACGCCGTCACGCAGCTCTAAGGCCCATCCTTCCTTATCAATGTTAAGCACCATAACATTCATGCCCAAATTGGTAGCTGCCTTTTGGGTGCTCATGCGGGTACGCAAACTAGGGTTTAAAAAAACCAAACCCAATGTTTTGTTTTTACCCAAATGCTGATGCGCGTAGGGGTTTTGCTTTAACTGCAAAGCTTCGGCAACAAGTGCTTTAATATCGGTTACGTCGTGTACTGAAGAGAATAGTTTCATATGAGATTTACAGGGGGTTGGATAAAACAGGTGCCGAACTTAATACTTTGGTAAAAGCCTCTAAAAACCTGTCGGCATGCGCTTTTGTTAAATTTAATGCCGGTAATAACCTGATCACATTTGGTTTAGCCTCGCCGGTAAAAATATGATGTTTAAACAGCAGGTCCTTTTTAGCGTGGGCATATTCGGCAGGCAGGTCAATGCCGATCATTAAACCCCGGCCGCGCACTTCATTTACCTGTTTAAATTTTTTGAGCTCATCAATTAAATAGGCACCTACTGTGGCGGCATTTTGCATTAAATTATCCTGCTCCATTACCTCCAGTACGGCTAATCCTGCAGCGCAGGCCAGGTGATTGCCGCCAAAGGTAGTACCCAACATCCCGTAAGAAGGCTGTATTTTGGGCGATATACTGATGGCCCCTATGGGAAAACCATTGCCCATACCTTTGGCCATGGTATAAATATCAGCATTTACACCTGCAAAATCATGCGAGTAAAATTTACCGGTACGCCCGTACCCGCATTGTACACCATCAGCAATAAAAACGGCGTTATGAGTATGGCAAAGCGATCTTATTTTTTGCAGTATGCTGTTACTTGCCACCTGTATGCCGCCCACACCTTGTATACCTTCAATAATTACTGATGATACCTGGTTTTTATTATCGTTGAAAGCCTTTTCTAAAGCGGCTTCATCATTCCAGGCTACGCGTACTATATTGTCTGTTTCGTTGATAGGGGCAACAATCTTTGGGTTATCAGTAACCGATACAGCTAAAGATGTACGCCCGTGAAATGCACCTGTAAAAGCGATTGTTTTCTTTTTACCATTATAAAACGATGCCAGCTTTAAAGCATTCTCAATAGCTTCTGCACCCGAATTACACAGGAATAGCTGGTAGTCATCCTTGCCTGAAACTTTGCCCAGTTTCTCTGCCAACTCTGTTTGTAAAGGGATTTCGATAGAATTAGAATAAAAGCCAATTTTATGTAACTGGTCTTCCAGCCGCCTTACGTAATGAGGATTGGTATGACCAATAGAAATAACGGCATGGCCGCCATAAAGGTCAAGATATTCTTGTCCTTTATCATCATAAACTAAACTGCCCACACCTTTTACGATGTTAATGGGGTTGATGGGATAAACGTCGAATAATTTCATTGTTGAGTTATTAAAGGTAAAATACTTAAGTGAATTATATTGCTGTGGCCGGGGGTTTAAAACCCTGTTGCCTTCAATCGTAATCCGGCGCGTTCATCAAGACCAAACAGCAGGTTCATATTTTGAACCGCCTGGCCAGACGCGCCTTTAAGTAAATTATCTAATATGCTTATAATGAATAGTTTATTATCGTGTTTTTTAACCTGTAAAAATGCTTTGTTGGTATTCACTACCTGTTTCAGATCGATATTACGGGTAGTTACATAAGTGAACGGATGGCCCGCATAATAGTCCTCAAATAGTTTTACTGCTTCTTCCTCTGATAATTCACTATCTAAATAGATAGATGCAAATATCCCCCTTGTAAAACCGCCCCTGTAAGGAATAAAGTTTAATGTTTCATCAAAACCCGGCTGTAATTGCTTTAACGATTCGCCTATCTCATTTAAATGCTGATGGTTAAAAGCCTTATAAACCGAAACGTTATCATTGCGCCAGGTAAAATGTGTGGTACTTGCTAAACTCTGTCCTGCGCCTGTAGAGCCTGTAGTAGCCGTGATATGAACCTCGTTATTCAATAACCCTTTTGCAGCTAACGGCAACAAACCCAATTGTAAACAGGTTGCAAAACAACCCGGATTAGCTATATTTTGTGCCGATTTTATAGCCTCTCTGTTTAATTCAGGCAATCCATATACGAATTTTTTACTTTTTACTTTTGAATTTTGACTTAACCTAAAATCCTGGCTTAAATCAATGATCTTTACATTATCAGGAATAGCATTGGCCTCTAAAAAATTTATCGCATCACCATGGCCAACGCATAAAAATAGTACGTCTATATCAGTTGATAGTTCACTGGTAAACTTCAAATCTGTATCACCAAAAAGATCGGTATGTACCTCGTACACATAATTGCCTGCATTGCTGTTGCTTAACACAAAAGCAATTTCCACATTGGGGTGATTAACCAATATCCGCAGCATTTCGCCGCCGGTATAGCCTGCGCCTCCAATAATTCCGGCTTTTATATTTTTCATATCCTTAATTATTAATCAAACATTTATACGGTATAGTATAAAATTATTATCAGTACCCTGTTTGGTGAATCCAATAGATTCATATAAATGTTGAGCGTTATAATTATCGTTCGCTGTTGCTAACTGAACAAAGTTTGCTTTATTTTCTTTCGCAAACACCGTTGCGGTATCAATTAATTTTTTTCCGATTCCTTGCTTCCTGTATTTTTCATCTACATACAAATCATTTAACACCCAATTTTTTGCGGCCCGCATTGATGAATATTTAGGATATAATTGTGTAAATGCTACGGGTGCATTTTTAATAGTCGCCACAAAAATAACCGATTCGTTATTCATCAATCTTTCCTTTAAAAAGCTTTTGGCTAAAGCAATATCGCTGGGCTGATTATAAAATATTCTGTATTTGTCAAACAGGTCAACAACCAGTTGTAATTCATTTACATCTATTCTTTTTATAGATACACCTAAAATATCAGCAATTAACTCTGTCATTTTTTGTCGATGGATAAGAATATAAAATAAACTCCAGGTCGGCTGGGTTAGCGTTAGCTATAAAATGCTTTTGTTTCGGATCGATCTGGATAGCCTGTTGCTCCCTCAATTCTATTATTTTGCCATCGATGGTGAACTTTGCCCTTCCTTTTAAAATAAAGAAAAACTGGGTAGCCTTTTCATGATAATGCAGTTTTTCTGCCGTATCAGGCGGCATCAGTTCCTGTTTAACCGATATGGCTTCGGTATCAACAAAGGTCCACCCGTGGCAATCATCACCCCATGTATAATGATCCAAACATTCGCCTTTTGAAAATATGCCCCCCCCGCCCCCTGAAGGGGGAGTTGATGTATTCTCTATGTTTTTGCCGTCGTTCATATAAGCCTTAATTGCTCCCCCTTCAGGGGGTTGGGGGGTTAACTTTATGATAGATCATTACCTGGTTGCCAAATATTTTGGAGAACCCTTTTACATCCTCGCCGCTCCATGAATTATTCATTTCGCCGTAACTGCCAAACTTGTCAGACATGAGGTCATGCGCCGATTCAATACCCACAATTTGGAACCGGTACGGATGCAGCTGCACAAATACTTTACCGGTCACATTTTTCTGAGTATCGGTTAAAAATGCTTCCATATTACGCATAACCGGGTCATGAAACTGCCCTTCATGCAGCCAGTTGCCGTAGAACGACGAAAGCTGGTCTTTCCATGTTAATTGCCATTTGGTTAGCACATGTTTCTCTAAAGTATGGTGGGCCTTAATAATTATCATAGGCGCGGCGGCTTCAAAGCCAACACGTCCCTTAATACCTATAATGGTATCGCCTACATGAATATCACGCCCAATACCATAAGGTTGTGCAACTGCCTGCAACGCCTGTATGGCTTTGGTTGGATGATCGTATCTTCTGCCATCTACACCAATTAGTTCGCCTTTTTTAAATTCTAATTCAATATTCCTGGCTTCGGTCTCAGTAACCTGGGTGGGCCATGCTTCCTCAGGCAAGCCTAAGTTAGAGGTTAACGTTTCTCTGCCGCCAACTGAGGTGCCCCAAATGCCCTTGTTGATAGAGTACTTCGCTTTTTCGAAGTTCATTTCAACACCGTGCTTTTTCAGGTATTCAATTTCCGCTTCGCGACTTAGTTTCAGATCGCGTATCGGCGTAATAATTTGAACCTCGGGTACGAGGATATTAAATATCATATCAAACCTAACCTGGTCATTACCCGCGCCGGTACTGCCGTGCGCCACAAATTCGGCGCCTATCTCTTTAGCATAATTGGCAATAGCCGTTGCCTGGCTAACCCGCTCGGCGCTCACCGAAAGCGGATAGGTATTATTTTTTAATACATTGCCATATATTAAATAGCGTACACAGGTATTATAAAAGTTTTCAGTTTCATCAACCACATGGTGCGAAGTAACCCCCATTTCATAAGCGCGTTTTTCAACAGCATATAATTCTTCAGCACTGAAACCGCCGGTATTTACTATCACCGAGTGCACCTCATAACCTAAATCGCGGGTTAAATAAATACAACAGAATGATGTGTCTAATCCGCCACTATAGGCTAATACAACCTTCTTTTTTTTCATTTTTTATTTCTTAATGTAGAGACGCAATGCTTTGCGTCTCAAGACGTAATTTATCAGAGACGCAATGCATGCCTCTCAAGACGTAATTTATCAGAGACGCAATACATTGCGTCTCTACGGTTAAAATATTTTTAATTCCTGTCCAAAGCTCTTGATGGCATTTTCAATGCGCTCAAATAGATTGGCTTTTTTTGTCATTTTTTCAAGATTATTTTCTGCTTCTTTGATTTTCTCGGCCGGATCAAACAGCATGGCGGTACACATACAGTTTTTCCTTTCCTTCATTGTCAATATATCATAATTAACGCAGCTTTTACAGCCTTTCCAAAATTCTTCGTCCTGGGTAAGTTCTGAGTAAGTTACCGGTTCATAGCCTAATTCCGAGTTTATCTTCATCACAGGCAGCCCTGTTGTTAGCCCGAAAAGCTTGGCATCAGGGTATTTCTCCCTCGAAAGCTCGAATATTTTATGCTTAATAGCCTTGGCCAGTCCTACTTTTCTGAATTGCGGGGCAACTATTAAACCCGAATTAGCCACGAAATCGCCGTGGCTCCAGGTCTCAATATAACAAAAACCGGCCCATGTGCCATCTTTATATAGCGCGATAACCGCTTTGCCTTCCAGCATTTTATTGGCAACATACTCGGGCGTACGCTGGGCAATACCTGTGCCGCGCGCTTTTGCCGACTCGGCCATTTCATCGCAAATGATAGGGGCATAGTCGACATGCTGGGCAGAGGCAACCTGGATATCAAAATCTTGTATAGTCATTTTAAATAGAAAATTACTGGTAATATAATGGTGTTTTAAACCTTAAGTAATTGGATGATGTTTTGTTGGAGAAGTTTAAAAAACTTCATGACGGGCAATAGGATAGCCGGCAATTAAACCCGTGGGATAAATAGCCTTCGTCGTGACGGGGTAAATAAAACAGTTGAAACCAAAGCAGCGGCAACCGGAGCAGCATTTGCTCTTGTAACTGGCGTGTTTAAGCTTTGCAGGTTCATTTTATAGTTTATTTGCTTTATTTTAAATTTGATGCAAAAGTTTGCATAAAAATTAACTTATGCAAGGAAAAAGTTAATTAAAGTATAAGTGCCCTCTAATCCCCCCGGGTTGGATAAACTTTTTTACATTCTGCTTAGAAAGTATTTTCCGGTTTTTTAAAGCCCGCTCTACCGGCGGCGTTTTGGTCGGGGCTGTTTGCTAACAATATCATCAATGATCATATCGGCGTGTATGCGCGAGTTTTCAATAAACCATAGGTGTGTATCCAGGCCGCCGCAAACCACGCCGGCAAGGTACAGGCCGGGCAGGTTGGTTTCCATGGTTTCGGGGTTGTATTCGGGGATGAATTTATCGTTGGATAGGTTGAGGCCCCATTTTTTTAACAGGTCGAAATTAGGTTTATAGCCCGTCATGGCCATTACAAAATCATTGGGGATAGTGATAAGCCCTTCGGGCGTTTCAATATCTACTTCGGTTTTACGTATGGCTACCAGGTTAGAGTTAAAATAAGCTTTTACGCTGCCTTCTTTTATCCGGTTAAGAATATCGGGCCTAACCCAGTATTTAACCCGCTGGCTTATTTCGCTTCCGCGAATAACCAGCGTAACCTCGGCGCCCTTACGAAAGGTTTCTAAAGCCACATCAATAGCCGAATTGCTTGAACCGACTACCACTATTTTTTGCATGGCGAAGTAATGCGGGTCCTTATAGTAATGTTTTACTTTAGGCAGGTCCTCGCCCGGAATATCCAGGTTAACGGCAATATCATAAAAACCGGTACTAATAATTATCCGTTGTGCATGATAGGTACCATTAGTTGTTATAACCGCGTATGCTCCGTTTTCGAGCTGAATAACAGCAGTAACTTCCTCAAATAATTTTATGGGTAAATGGTGTGATGTAGCCACCCTGCGGTAATATTCCAATGCCTCTGCCCGGGTAGGCTTGTTATTGATGGTTACAAACGGTATGCCGCCGATCTCCAGTCTTTCAGATGTGGAAAAGAAGGTCATGGTAGACGGATAGTTATAAAGAGAGTTCACCAAACAGCCTTTTTCAATAATAACAAAGCTTAAACCCGCCGCTTGCGCTTTAAGGCCGCAGGCAATTCCGATGGGGCCACTGCCGATGATAAGTAGATCAAGCATTTATTTGTGCAACCTGAAATAGATCGCTATTTAGTTTTGACTCTTTAGTTTGGTTTTGTTCAGGTAAGCCGTTAACTGTTCAAAGTTCATCCCCTTAATATCATTTGATATTTTATCCTTGATTTCCCTAAAAACCGCAACTGTATCGAAATTCCTTAATTTTTTACTCTTCGTTTTCATTTCCTACAACTTCTTTTGTTGAATGTAGTTTAAAAATTTCAAAAATAAAAAAAGGGTAAGCTACTTTTATCGCACCGCTACAACTCTCTACCCTTGCTGCGTTCCCACCCTGGGGGAGTTCAAGAGGAGCTGGCCGTAAAAGACTTACCCCGGCGCAAATATAGAAAAAGGTTTGTTTTTGGGTTAATAAATTGTTAAAAAAGGGTGCGGATGTGCAGATATGCAGATGTGAGGATGTGCAAATGCCTTGAAGGTGTGGCTGTTGCGATAATCCTGCTACTGACAACCTGATCATGTTTTCTCAAGACAAACTTATTTGCCTGCTATCAGCCTTAATCAACGGGAAACTTTGCGCCTTTAACTTTGAATTAGTAAACGTATCAAAATCGAGCCTGCGGTTAAACCTGATTTCTTTAAATACTTTATACTTACTGCTATAGCTGATGGTTTCGCGCTTTAATACAGTGAGCTTGTCTATTTTAAATTGTTCGTTCCATTGTTTGCCTTTAAAGTGGGGCCATAGTTTAATAAAATCGGCATGAGGTATGCTGCGGGCAATAGTAATATGCGGTTCAAACTTGGCTTTATTAAAAAACTTGCGAAGGTGCTTAAACCATATATTGGTCTGTGCATTTAGGTTTAAACCCGCATAAATAGTATGGGTATCTTTATGGTTGAAAAAATCGAACCGGTTTATTTCTGCCACCAGCGGTGGCAGGCTTTGTAGCTCGCGTTCCAGTTTGGGCAGCAGCGGCTCTATCCATACCGGCCTTTTGCCCGGCCATAGCTGTATGGTGATATGCGCTGTTGAGTAGCGGCTGTCATAATCGCCGACAACGCCGGCGCTGAAATCCTTTAGTTTCTTAATGCTTTTGCAAATACTTTCGGGCGGCGAAAGGATGATGAGGTAGTCTTGATAGTCTGACATGATCGTTTTATTTAAAAACGAAAATACTAAAAATATTAGTATTTATGCAAATAAAATTTATATTTGCTTTATGGAAGCGAAGCGCTGCATAGTACATATCGATTTGGATTCCTTCTTTGTATCTGTTGAGCGTTTATTTAACCCTGACCTGATAGGCAAGCCGGTACTTATCGGCGGCTCGGCCGACAGGGGCGTGGTGGCATCATGCAGTTACGAGGCGCGTAAATTTGGTATCCACTCCGCTATGCCCATGAAACAAGCGATGAAGCTTTGCCCTCATGCTATTATTATACGCGGCAGTCATGGGCGTTATAGTGATGCTTCGCGCCAGGTTACACAGATCATTCATGACAGCGTGCCGCTTTATCAAAAAACATCAATTGATGAGTTTTATATCGATATGACCGGCATGGACCGTTATCATGACTGCTACCAACTGGCGTCTGACCTGCGGCAACGGGTAATACGCGAAACCGGGCTGCCTATTTCTTTTGGTATGGCATCGGGCAAAACTGTTGCTAAAATGGCTACCAACGCCGCTAAACCAAACGGGCAGTTATTAATTGAGCATGGTAAAGAAAAAGAGTTTATGGCGCCGTTATCCATACGTAAAATACCAATGTTGGGCGAAAAGACCTGCCAGAAGCTGTACCAGTTTGGTATTGAAAAAATTGGCGATCTGCAAAAAGTGGAGCTGCGTTTCCTGGACACGGTTTTTGGTAAGCATGGCCGGTATATATGGGAACGAGCTAATGGAATTGATGAAAGTGAGATCGTTCCGCATAGCGACCGTAAATCTATATCGACCGAGAATACTTTTCATACCAATGTAGCAGATCCAAAAATACTGGAGACCACACTGGTATCAATGACCGAGGAGCTGGCTTCCAAACTACGCAGGGAAAATAAAGTAGCCTCATGCCTTGCCATAAAGGTGCGGTACACCAATTTTGAAACCCATACGGTACAGGAGAAAATAGCCCTCACCGCTGCCGAGCATATATTAATACCCGGCATAAAAAACCTGCTCAAAAAAGCCTGGGACGGGCACAGGCCCATACGCCTGATAGGGGTAAAGCTAAGTAACCTATGCCCCGGCAGTTACCAGATCAACCTGTTTGAAGATAACGAAGAGCGTATTAAGCTTTACCAGGCCATGGATAAGATCAACTTTAAATTTGGCGATAAAACTGTTTGCCGGGCGGCAGGCATGGCTATTGGTACAAGGAATTTTAATCCTTTTTTGAGGGATTGATAGTAAGCAGCAGTGGCAGTTTTAAGTAGCAGTGATATTTGGTGCTACTTAAAACTGCCACTGCTACTTTATGTTTTGAAATACCACCCTCTTTAACTAACTTAAGGCGGCATAATTATTCAAAATCAGGTTGATGGCAGCTACCGGCACAGAACAGTTAAAACGGGTATTAAAACCTGTTCATTTATGGGCAATTGGCGTTGGGCTGGTTATATCAGGGGAATATTTTGGCTGGAACCTGGGGTGGGCAGTTGCGGGCACCATCGGGCTGTTGATAGCAACTGTTGTGGTTACTATTATGTATGTTACGTTCGTTTTTAGCTATACCGAACTTACCGCGGCTATTCCGCATGCGGGGGGAGCATTTGCCTACGCTTACAGGGCAATGGGGCCGTTTGGCGGTTTTATTGCCGGTTATGCTACTTTGATAGATTTCCTGCTGGCTACGCCGGCTATTGCCATATCATTAGGCAGTTACCTGCATTTCTTATACCCGGTTATCCCGGTTATGCAATCGGCGCTATTGTTTAACACAGCTTTTATTTTGTTGAATATATGGGGGGTAAAAGAGTCGGCAGTATTTTCAGTTTTCATCACTATACTGGCCGTAGCCGAATTGTTATTATATATGGGCATAGTTTCGCCTCATTTTAAAATGGCAAATTACCTGGCCAGCCCCATGCCTTTTGGATGGGCGGGCGTTTTTGCCGCCTTGCCTTTCGCGGTTTGGTTCTATTTAGCGATAGAGGGCGTAGCTATGGTAGTAGAAGAGGTTAAAGAACCAAAAAAAAATATCCCTAAAGGTTATATATCGGCCATTGTAACGTTAGTGTTTTTAGCTTTTGGGGTAATGGTATTAACCGGTGGCATAACCGACTGGCACAAGCTGAGCGGCCTCGATTATCCGTTACCCGCCTCTATCGGCATAGTATTAGGCGACAAAAATGCTTTAACCAAACTGTTTGCGGGTATTGGCTTGTTTGGTTTGATAGCCTCGCTGCATGGTATTATATTAGCTTCATCAAGGCAGGTGTTTGCCATGGCCCGGAGCGGTTATTTGCCCCGGGGCCTGGGGACTGTCAGCCATCGTTTTAAAACCCCTCACTGGGCAATAATGGCCAGCGGGGCAGTAAGTTTTGTTGCAATATATTGTGGCACCACCGATCAGATCATCGTACTATCTGTATTGGGGGCCGTTACCATGTACATGATGAGCATGGTGAGCCTTTTTATTTTAAGAAAGAAGGAGCCTGACCTGGAACGACCCTTTATATCTCCGTTTTATCCCATATTTCCCGCTACAGCCTTAGTAATATCGTTAATATGCATGGTTGCCATTATGTATTTTAATGTAATGGTAAGCCTCTTGTTTTTGGGTATCTTAGCTTTGTTTATAGCCATTTTTGTATTGATGGGTAAGCATAAGGTAAAAATATCGGGCGAAGCGTTAATGGAAGCTTAAGTTTGAGGTTAAAGGTAAAAGGATAAAGGCAAAAGGTATTAGCGAACACCTAATGAACTAATAAAAAGGCGGCTCAATAAACCAATATGTATCGGCACACCATAAAAAGCAAAATATACCGGTTTGAGGATTTGAAAACCCTGCTTGCAAAAGCATCGCCGTACCGCTCTGGTGATGAATTGGCGGGGGTATGTGCTTCAAGCTACGAGGAACGCGTGGCGGCGCAAATAACTTTGGCGGATGTACCCTTAAAAACTTTCTTGAACGAGGCTGTTATTCCTTATGAAAAAGACGAAATAACCCGGTTAATAATTGACACCCATAATACCACGGCATTTGCTTTGATAAGCCATTTGACAGTTGGCGATTTTTGCGACTGGTTATTAAGTGACGATACCCATACCGAAACACTAAAAAGTATAGCTACCGGCCTGACCCCCGAAATGGTGGCGGCAGTATCAAAACTGATGCGTAACCAGGACCTGATAGCGGTAGCAAAAAAATGTGAAGTGGTTACCCGTTTTCGCAATACTATAGGTTTAACCGGGCATTTCTCAACACGGCTACAGCCTAATCACCCTACCGATGACCCCAAAGGAATAGCGGCAAGCATTATTGATGGTTTACTGTATGGTAGTGGCGACGCCGTTATCGGCATTAACCCCGCAGCGGATAGCCCGGCGGCAGTTGCTAATTTGCTGAGACTGATCGATACATTAAGACAGCAATTTGATATACCCACACAAGCCTGTGTGTTAAGCCATATTACCACAACCATTCAGCTTATCAACGAGGGTGCACCGGTTGATCTTTGTTTTCAGTCTATAGCCGGTACAGAGAAAACAAATGCCAGTTTTGGCGTAAGTTTAGAATTATTGGAAGAAGCCTACCAGGCCACCTTATCGTTAAATCGTGGTACCATTGGCAATAACGTAATGTATTTTGAAACCGGGCAGGGCAGTTCATTATCAGCAAATGCTAATTCGGGGGTTGACCAGCAAACCTGTGAAGCCCGCGCTTATGCCGTTGCCAGGAAATATAACCCATTGTTAGTTAATACCGTTGTGGGTTTTATTGGCCCTGAATATTTATATGATGGCAAACAAATTATACGTGCCGCGCTGGAAGATCATTTCTGCGGAAAATTGCTTGGATTACCCATGGGTGTTGATGTTTGCTATACCAACCATGCAGAAGCCGACCAGGATGATATGGATAACCTGCTTACCCTGTTAGGTGTGGCCGGGTGCAACTTTGTAATGGGTATTCCCGGATCCGATGATATTATGCTGAACTATCAATCCACCTCATTTCATGATGCTTTATACCTGCGTAAGGTACTAGGTTTAAGGCCCGCCCCCGAGTTTGAACAATGGCTGATGAAGCAGGGGATCATAGACGATAAGGGTAATTTGCAGGCAGTTAGTTCAACACATGGATTGCTTGCA
>CAISKH010000471.1 GCA_903885865.1 uncultured Mucilaginibacter sp. | reverse complement strand
TCTATGCTCGTAAACAGGATATCCCGTTCATGAAGCGGTAAAATATACTTCATATCCGGGTCATGAAGCGGTAAAATATAGTTCATATGTTCAAAGCCGGTATTTTTATCTTTAAAATTCATCATGGGGTCTTCTTTTCTTATTCTTTCTAAGGCTAACCTATTCGGGTACCTGTAAACCAAAAAGCCCTCTTCTTCTAATTTGTTATCAAACGCCGCCTTAAAAAAATGCCATTTAGAACCCAGGTAAGTTAGTTGCCGGTTCTTTTCCCATCGTTCCTGTTGCGATTTTGAACCGGTTAATTCTTCAAGGTATGATGACCCGTCATAATAAAGCACATGCCTGCGCATATCCATATTAAATGCCTTGAGCAAGTAATGCACATTATAGCCCAGCGCCTTGTTCTCCATAATAATAAATTTCTCGGAGCTGGCTTCCAGCACATCGGTGTTTTTATTGTAAATGAAATTTATTACTTCGGGATTTAATAGTTTACACCTGGACGCATTGTCAGATTGGCCGATAAAATATTGTTTAAAAAGTTCGAGGTACTTTTTTCTATCGTCATCAGAAATGCCGGTAATATTTACCATGTTCAGCATTATGCTATTAGCCTTCAGCACAATACGCAAGTCTGGAGATTTCTTTTGAATAATTATTGATTGATTAAACGCCGTAAATCCGAGCATTTTAGCTACCAGTTCATAAACGCCAGGCTGCAAATCACTTAATTTAAATTTACCGGAGCCATCAGTAGCGGTAGCTATTTTTGTATTGGCTAAGAAAACAGTCGCGCCTGGAAGTGTTACCCCTTTTTCATCACTTACTGTACCTGTAATGGAATAGGTTTGCGCCCTTGCAGCAAGACCAATAAAAATCAATAAAATAAATACCAGGTTTTTCATTTAGGCGATCATTTATTTAGTTATTTTTTTTTCTGACGGATCAACAAAATATTCCAGCGGCGTAAGTTCTGCTATCCTTCCCCACGCCCAGTAACCCAAAAAAGAAAGATCCTTTGTGGGATTGATCAATAATTCATCATCAATTTTTATGGTATCAGCAAATGTGCGGATCTTCGATAGCTCATTCTCCAAAGATATGTCGGGAAAGTATAACGGGGAACCGATTTGGTAGAACAAGTATGGTTGTTTTTCATCATAAACAATATAAAATTCTCCTTTCGAGGTATCCTGGGGATTTACGACGAAATGATGATCGGGTTTTGATACTAATGCTTTAACATTTTTATCAACGGTTACAAAAACGGAATCAAAATCACAATGTTTGAGACCTGTCGCATAAACTCTGTCAGGCTTATATTGATATTGATATATTGCAAATCCGTCTTGTGCTGCTGTATTATTCATTACCGATCTGAAAAAATGCCGGTATGAACCTAAATAAGCTGTTCTCCGGTTTTTCTCCCATTGCTGTTGCTGTGCCTGTGTTCCCTTTAACTCCTCAAAGTAAGGGTTACCCTCATAATAGCAAACGTTATCATAAGCCCGGTAATTGCCATAAACCCGGTAAGTCCCATAAACTATCTTTGGTTTATATTTATCATAAAATTCAAATTTTTTTAGCAGGTATTTGAGTCGATAACCAAGCCCGTCGTTTTCAATTACCAGCAAATCACTGGCAGTTGCCGTTAGTATTTTTGTTTTTTTAT
>CAISKH010000470.1 GCA_903885865.1 uncultured Mucilaginibacter sp. | reverse complement strand
CACCCCCATTTTGGCTAAACGGGCTTCCCGAATAAGTATTGGTATATTCACGGGTATCGGGCCATATTTCAATATTCTGGTGGTTCCATGAATTTGATGGCGAGCCATCATTTTTTGCAGAGAACCATCCCTGGTAACCAACAACCAGTTTACCAACCACATCACCATCAGGCGACGTAGTGGGTGGTGTAACAGGAGGGGTAGGCGTGGGGGTAGGGGTTGGTGTAACAACAGGCGTGGCAGGCGTGTCGCTGCTTTTGGAACAACCGGCTAAACACGAAGTAAAGGCAATTAAAATAATAACGATTAGTTTTTTCATAAAAACAGATAGGTATGTGTTAGTTAATTACAGTGCATGAATAACCTGCCTCAAAAAGAGTACCAGGTACTATACAGCAAGTGTTTTATTAATCAATAGGTAATTGGTCCCTTTTATTACGTCAAAAAGGTTTTTATTGTTTGGTAAAGCTAATAAAAATATTCTATCCCCTTATAATTTAGTTTGAACTTGCAGGCCGGAATAATGGATAGTTTTTGTCGCCTTACCTTCTGCCGAACCCGTTCCGTTAGCCTTATTTACCAATACCAAATTAAATACCCTGTCCTTCAGCATATCCGGGAATGTTCCTTTTCTGCCACCGATAGTTAGCGTTTTTGTTTGATTGTTCCATTTAAAATCAATGGTGCTGTACAATCCATTCTCATAATTGTAATTGTCGTTTTCGTCCTCATACAAGGTAAAACTACCATTGGCGCCGGGGTATATTCTTATTTCCAGCTTATCGGTTTTTTTCTCGGATGTATATTGTTCAAATGGCCCCATTGGTATAATAGAACCCGCTTTTACAAACAGGGGTATTTGGTCGATGGGTACTTTTACATCTATGTTATTGCCGCCTGCATAGGTTTCGCCGGTCCAGAAATCTATCCACTTGCTGCCTTTAGGCAGGTACACAGTCTGTGTTTTTATGCTGCTGAAATCGGATACGGCCGTACCTGTAGCCCGGCTTACATACAATGAATCAGTTACAGGCGCAACCAATAGGGCCTTGCCGAACATATATTCATTGTTAATATCATATACTTTTTCATCCTTGGGGAAATCCATTACCAACGCGCGCATCATGGTTGATTGGTTGGCGGTAATTTGCCATGCGTTCGAGTAATTATAGGGCAGCAGCCTGTAGCGCAGGTTAATAAATTTTTCCTGCGCATCATAGGCCCAATAGCCCTTTTGGCCGAACTGGAATATCTCGCGCGGTGTGCTTGTGCCATGCGAGCGCATCAGGGGGGTAAAGGCTGCAAATTCGAGCCACCGGGTATATAGTTCCTGGAAAGCAAGGTCCTTTACACCCCTGCGGTATTTGGTTGCGGAATAAAAGCCGCCTATATCTGTGTTCCAGTAAGGTATGGCGCTCAGCGAAAGATTTAAGCCGCCCGAAATTTGATTACGAAAGGATTGGTAGTTACCCTGTATATCGCCCGACCACGTGGCCGTAGCATTGCGCTGCTGCCCTGCAAAAGCCGAGCGGGTAAGTACGAATACCCTTTTACCCCATGATGTTTTTCGCTGATGTTCATAAACACCACCTGTTGTTAATAAGGGAAAAGCGTTAGCCACCGATTTGAAGCTGCCAAGGTATGTTTCGGCTTTGTCGGTTTGTTTGGTGTTGGCCTGCTCGGGTTCGGTAGCATCAAGCCACCAGCCATCCATGCCCAGCGAAAATATATTTCGGTTCATAAAATCCCAATAAACATTGCGCGCTACGGGATTAAAGGGGTCATACACCTTTACCCCCTTTGTTGTGGGCCAGGTTTTAAAATCAAATAAGGCGTTTACCTTTTTCATAGCCTGGAATATGGCTGTAGACGGGCCAAATGATGGCCAGACAGAAATAATAATGTGCGCGTTTAAAGCATGCACACTATCGATCATTTGTTTAGGATGGGCGTAAAGCGGGTTGCCAAATGCTACCGCGTTCCATACAGTATCATTGGTGCCCCAATATTGCCAGTCCTGCACAATGCCATCCAGTGGCACTTTTAATTCGCGGTATTTTTTTACAATACCAACAATTTCTGTTTCGCTTCTGTACCGTTCCCTGCTTTGAAAAAAACCAAATACCCATCGCGGAAACATGGGCGCGCCGCCGGTTAATTTTCGCATGGCCGCTATAACGCCATCGGCATTTCCGCCGTTCATAAAATAATAGTCAATCCCCTCGCCAATAACCGATTGCAGGGTGGTAGTGCCCGCATCGTCTTTAAATGTTGTGGTTGAATAGTTATCCCAAAAAACGCCATAACCGCTTGATGTTTGGAAAAACGGAACGGCTATATCCATATTCAGGTTCCGTAATACAACCGTTTTATTGCGGTAATTCATAATGCCTTTTTGATGCTGGCCCAGGCCGTATACCGCTTCATTATCAGCCAGTTTAAAATCCTGCGAAATTG
>CAISKH010000469.1 GCA_903885865.1 uncultured Mucilaginibacter sp. | reverse complement strand
TCCGCATTCCCTACGTATCTATCCTCGCGTATTTGGCGTTTTTCTCAATAAACGCCCTGCGCGGTGCTACTTCATCACCCATTAGCATAGAGAAAGTATGGTCGCATTCGGCAGCATTTTCAATGCTGGCCTGTTTTAGGGTACGGGTAGCAGGGTTCATGGTAGTTTCCCACAACTGCTCGGCGTTCATTTCGCCCAAACCTTTATAGCGTTGTACGTGTACACTATCTTCCTTACCGGCACCTTTTAGTTTTTGTATGGCTACGTCGCGCTGTTCTTCCGTCCAGCAATACTCAAAATCTTTACCCTTTTTAACCTGGTATAACGGTGGCGAGGCTATATAAACATAACCGGCTTCTATCAGTTCTTTCATATAACGGAAGAAAAAAGTAAGTATCAGCGTTGTAATGTGCGAACCGTCAACATCCGCATCCGTCATGATCACAATTTTATGATAACGCAGTTTACCAATATTAAGGGCCTTATCATCTTCGGGCGTACCACGGCTTACGCCCAGGCCGGTAAACATATTTTTTATTTCCTCGTTCTCGTATATTTTATGCTCCATGGCTTTCTCCACGTTCAGTATTTTACCTCTTAAAGGCAAAATAGCCTGGTATTCGCGGTCGCGGCCTTGTTTGGCAGTACCGCCCGCCGAGTCACCTTCGACTAAATACAACTCGCATAAAGCCGGATCGCTGTTGGCGCAATCAGAAAGCTTACCCGGTAAGCCCGAGCCGCCCATTACGCTTTTACGCTGTACCAGTTCGCGGGCCTTACGGGCCGCGGCACGGGCCGTAGCCGCAAGTATAACCTTGTTTACGATCATTTTGGCTTCCTTGGGGTGTTCTTCCAGGTAATTGCCTAAAATTTCGCCTACGGCCATATCCACAGCGCCCATTACCTCGTTGTTACCCAGTTTTGATTTGGTTTGCCCTTCAAATTGCGGCTCCTGCACCTTTACCGAAATTACAGCAGTTAACCCCTCGCGGAAATCATCACCGGTAATTTCTATCTTCATGTTTTTCAGTAAGCCTTCCTTATCGGCATAGCTTTTTAGGGTCCGGGTTAACCCCCTGCGGAAACCCGCCACGTGAGTACCGCCCTCTATGGTATTAATGTTATTTACGTACGAGTGTACGTTTTCGGTATACGTATCATTGTACTGTAGGGCCAGTTCAACCGGTATACCCTGCTTTATACCATCCAGGTAAATTGGCTCGGGTATGATCGAGGTACGGGTACCATCCAAAAATTTCACAAACTCGCTTAAGCCCCCCGTTGAATAAAACACCTCTGTAGGGAAAGTTCCGTCTTCTTCTGGCTCGCGTTCATCAGTTAAAGTTAAACGGATGCCTTTATTTAAATACGCCAGCTCCCGCAGACGGGCTGCCAGTGTATCGTATTTAAACTCGGTAGTTAGGCTAAATATTTCCGGGTCGGGCTGAAAGGTTTGTGTAGTGCCGGTACGGTCGGATACGCCTATCTCCTTCACCTCAAATAAAGGCTTGCCTTGAGAGTACTCTTGTGTAAATATTTTGCCGTCGCGCTCAACAATGGTTTTCATGTGGATAGACAGCGCGTTAACGCAGCTTACCCCAACACCATGTAAACCGCCCGATACTTTATAGGTATCCTTATCGAACTTACCGCCGGCATGTAAAACGGTCATTACAATTTGCAAAGCCGATACCTGCTCCTTAGTGGTAATACCGGTTGGAATACCCCGGCCATTATCAACTACGGTTATAGAATTGCCTTTGTGTATGGTAACATTAATGGTATCGCAATAGCCGGCCAGCGCCTCGTCGATTGAGTTGTCGACAACTTCGTACACTAAATGGTGAAGGCCTTTTACGCCTGTATCGCCAATGTACATGGAGGGGCGCTTGCGTACCGCCTCTAATCCTTCTAAAACCTGTATATTATCTGCTGAATAGTTTGATTTGTCCTGATTTTCTTCGCTCATATTTGGGTTAAAACAATAGCTCACTCCGACAAGGAGTTCCAGCGACAAAAGTACGCATTATGCCCCAAAATATCAGCAATTGTTGATAAAAATGACCCAACAAAAACAAGCCCGCCGAATGATTAGGATACTAGTAATGAAAGTTTATATTTGTGAAAAATATTATTAAAAAATGATGCCTGTTTTCATACTGAAAACGCATCATAACCATTAAAAAAACAACCAATTTAAATGAAAACCACGGGTTCTATTGTTACAAAAATCTCTTTAGGTTTATTAATTGCCGGAAGCATGGCGGCATGCAATAATAAAACTGATAAAACTGCAAGTTCAGCTTCAGCGCCTTCACTTTTTTCAGCTAAGGAAACAACTGTATATGTAAATACTGATAGTTTGTTGAGCAGTTATAATTATGCGAAGGATATGAACAAACGACTGCAGGATAAATACAAAACGTCACAATCTGACGTGCAATCCAGGGACCTGTCGTTTCAACGGGAAGTTGCAGACTACAAAAAAATAATGGCAAACTTGCCGGCTGATAAACGCCAGGAAACCGAACAACGCCTGCAGCGCGAGCAACAGGAACTGCAGCAGTACCAGCAAAGCGCTAGTGCTGATTTTCAAAAAGTTCAGGGTACAGAAACCGACGGTCTTTATAAGAAACTTACCGATTTCGCTAAAGCTTATGCTAAAGAAAAGGGTTATAAACTGGTATTAACATATTCAAAAACAAACCCGGGCGTATTATTTGTCGACCCGAGCCTGGATATAACTGCCGAGGCGGTTAAAACGCTGAACGATGCTTATGCTAAGGATAAAAAATAAGCGGATGTGCAAATAAGCGGATGCATCCCGATAGCTATCGGGATGCAAATGCCTGCCAGTTTGTTAAATTATAAGTTTGTATATTTAAAGACCTCAGCTTAAAACTGAGGTCTTTCTTTTTAAGAGCAAGAATATGTTCTTGCATAACTGCCTTTGGATTTCAAAATATGGACAACCACGAAAAATTTATGCGGATGGCGATTGACTTATCCGAATACAGTGTAAAAGAGGGAAACGGCGGCCCGTTTGGCGCTGTGATCGTAAAGGATGGCATGGTGGTGGCCCGCAGCGCCAATAGAGTTGTTCCGAATAATGACCCTACTGCACACGCGGAAGTTTCGGTTATACGCCTGGCCTGCCAGGAGCTGGAAACGTACAGTCTGGCCGGCTGCGAAATTTATACCAGCTGCGAACCCTGCCCCATGTGCCTGGGCGCCATTTATTGGGCAAGGATAGATAAAATTTACTATGCCAATA
>CAISKH010000468.1 GCA_903885865.1 uncultured Mucilaginibacter sp. | reverse complement strand
GGGTATCGCTGGTTTGTTTGGTGGGGTTTATAGCGGCCAGAAACCTCTCGCTCGGCCATCATAGCTATTGGGTGCTGCTTACTATTATTGTTATACTGAAACCGGGTTATAGCCTGTCGAAACAACGCAACTACCAGCGTTTAACAGGAACGCTAATTGGTGGAATTATAGGGGTGCTAATATTGGTTTTTATACCAAACGCCGATGCTCAGTTCGCTTTAATGATCGTATTTATGGTAGGTACCTATAGTTTTTTGCGGCTTAACTATGTGGTAAGCGTTATTTTTATGACCCCATATGTGCTCATTTTATTCAAGTTTTTAGGGATAGGCCATTTAAATATAGTAGAAGAACGTGTAGTAGATACCGTAATAGGCTCAACCATTGCATTTATAGCCAGTTACCTGATCTTTCCGACATGGGAGTTTGAACAGATAAAGGAAAGTTTGGCCAAAGTAATTTATGCCAATGTTAACTACCTGGTAAAAATTGCCAAAACCATTACCGGTAAAACCGTAAGCATTACCGAATATAAGCTGGCCAGGAAAGATGTTTATGTACAATCGGCTAACTTATCTGCTGCGTTTGAACGGATGACATCGGAGCCAAAAAGTAAACAACGCAATATTAAGGATATACATAAGTTTGTAGTGCTTAATCATATTTTATCGTCCTACATTGCCACCGTTGCCTCTGAAATTACAATAAAAAACATGCACAAAGCTACACCCGAAACCTTAAAACTGGTTAAGAAAAGTATAAATGTATTGAACGAAAGCAATAAAAAATTGGGTGGCGAACGCATAGAGTTTACCGGCGAAAAAGCCGGACCGGAAGAAGAAATACCCGCTACAGTAACTGATAACTTGCTAAAAGAGCAATTAGGCTTTATTAATAAGATAAGTAATGATATAGCAAAGGTTACGGAGGATGTTTTGAAGTAATCAAACCCTCCGCATAAATCATTGGATTTTAAGAGTTTTACTGTGGTATAGTATTTGAGGTCTTATTTAATACATCAAATACTATAGTTATGAAAAGCTTAAGTAATTTAGTTTTTGCATTCGCATTAGTTTTATGCGGATCAAATATCGTAAGGGCCCAGGAATCATTAAAAGACGATGAGGCCATTAAAAAAACCGAAGTAAAGGATTTATTGAACAGCGGCAGGTATACTTTTGAAGCAACTAAAATAGTTTCTTCAAAAAATAGCAACACTTTAATAGCGCCTAAGTTTGACCTGGATATTGCAAAAGATACGGTGATAGCTTATTTGGCTACTACTGCAAATACCAACATGAAAGCCAGTACGAATGAAGGCATACAGTTTACCTGTACTTCTTTTGATTATAGCCTGCTGGGAAGTAAAAACGACGGGTGGCATGTAAATATTAAGCCCAAGGCAAAACCTTTAGACAACACTAAAGAAATCAAGCAGCTGGATATGGAAATATCCGCATTGGGGTATACCACGCTTACTGTAACCAAAACCAACAGCAGCCATATTTCTTATTATGGATATATAAAACCCCATAGCGCTACTTTCCCGGCAGTTGCGCAGAACGAGGTTAATGGTATGCAGTAAAGTGTAAATTTTTAATGTCGAAAAGAAAACTTGCGTCCCGATTGTTATCGGGACGCAAGTTTTTTTGTTTTGACAACACCGAGGTTATGAACGCGTTTTTGAAATAATCTCTATAAATCTTTCTGCAACGCGGTCCATAGCTGGTCGCTTATTGATTTCATACCTTTATTGGACGGATGGGCTTGTATCCCCACATTATCAAATAACCCATAAGCAAAATTTGAATTATCATTTGCTAAAGATACCAACGAGATATAGTCGGAATATTTAGCCATTACCCTGTTGGGCAGGTCCCTATCTTTCCATACCGACCCGGCCGCCAGTATTTTAACTTTTGGATTGTTTACTTTTAAGTAATTTAACAGGTCGACGTATCTTTTTTCAAACAGCACGGAGTCTGCCACGCGGGTAACATCTTCGCCAATTCGCAGAATAATTATATCTGGCTTTGCATCCCTATATGATTTTAAGTTTGCGTCAAAATCATAGGTATCAAAGTTATATTCAAACTCAATTTCATTTACCGCCACCAGCGTATTTGCTTTATTTTGCGCTTTAAAATGAGCGGTTAATAAATGTACATAATCACTATCAGCCGCGCTTGCGGCCATGCCCCAGCTCCCAAACCAGCCCGCTGATGGGTTGGCAGCTGTATAAGTAATACTGTTACCCAAAACTAATACATTGTGGCTTGGTATTACAACTATTGGATCGGGCTTAGCTGATTTTTGACAGGCAGCCATAGGTGAAATTATCAATACAAGTATTAAAATATTTCTCATTACTGAAGATTTACAATAACTCCGTAGCTAAATTAGCCAATTCGCTCCGCTCCCCTTTTTGCAGGGTAATATGCGCATACAAAGGGTGTCCCTTTGCCCGGTCGATCAAATAAGACAAACCGTTACTTTCGGCATCCAGGTATGGGGTATCTATCTGGTAAATATCGCCCGTAAACACGATCTTGCTGTTTTCCCCCGCGCGCGATATGATGGTTTTTATTTCGTGCGGAGTTAAGTTCTGCGCCTCATCAACAATAAAAAATATTTTACTTAGGGTGCGCCCGCGTATAAATGGCAGCGGCGCTATAGAGATTTTATCATTTTCAACCAGTTCATCAATTTTTGCCTGCATTTCTG
>CAISKH010000467.1 GCA_903885865.1 uncultured Mucilaginibacter sp. | reverse complement strand
TTGTTCATCACCCCGGCATTTAGCTTTTTAATATAGGGGCGCTCGTATTTTAGTTTTTGCACGGCGTTTTACAGATTAACTTTAGCTACAGAGAGTTCGCCAAAAGCCGAAAATTGCTGAAAGTCGGCAATATCAGTGATGTGATCCCATGAATAGCGGATAAACATTTTACCAACAATATATTCGGTAAATGGCTCAACATCTTCGCCCATAGCCATTTTTGCCAAGGCTGCGGGCTGGTTTTGCCCGGCACCGGCGGTAAGGTATATCCACGCCGGGAAGCGCGGGTTAATTTCCATTATAAACAATTCGCCATCGGCATCGCGCATAATCTCCAGCTCAAACCCGCCTTTCCATTTGGTTACTTTTACAAATTTTTGGGCCAGCTTGATCAGCGAATCGTCTTCAATAGTTATGCCTGCCCATGCCTTGCCTTTATCAGTAATATATAATTTACGCATAGGTATAACGCTGATGGTATTGCCCCTGCCGTCGCCTAACCCGGCAATGTTAATTTCGGTGCCCTTAATAAATTGTTGTGCAATTACCGGCAGGCCCCATTTAGCGCTTAGCTGGTGAAATGATTTTTGGGCACCATCGGGTGTATTATTAACATAAGCCTCGTAATATTTACCCTTAACAACAAGGGGGTAGCCTAAATCTTCCGCGGCTTTCGACAGGTCGTTCAGGTTGTTTAATTGACGGCCTTCAGGTACGCTGAAACCGTATTTTTTTCCAAATTCGCCTAAGTTTATTTTATCACGCGCGGCTAATTGCTCATGGGTGGGCAAAAACGTTTTAATACCTAACGCGTTTAGCCATGGGGCTATTTTTATGAAATTATATAATTCCGAGTCAAAGTTAGGGATGATCATATCAAGGCCCTCCTGCTCATGAATGTATTGCAGCCGTTCCTTCAGCGCCGATGTACCGGCGGTTGGGTAGGGTACCTGGTAGGTTTTATCAACCACATTATCCATATAAATACCCGGCTCAAGCGATTCATAGCTTAACCCTATAATGGTTAAAGTGGGACCAAACTCTTCGCGCAACGCCCTTATTACGGCTACCCCGGGGCCGGGATTATCACTTGCGTTTAAACCTGTTATACCTATGATCATATGATTGTTATTGTATGTGTTCGCTATTAATTTTCGAGCAAATTTGCTTCTTTAAGCTGCACAAGCCAGTCTTCCCAGTCACGCTCAAACTGGTCACTGCTCACCTCGTATTTTTGCAAAACATCCTGTTTTATTTTTTCAGCAGGCGTTCCGCTTTTCATTGCCAGTATTATTTCGGAAGCTATGGTATTGCCCGAAAACGAATCGCCTGTAGCCGGGTTAAAAATAAAACCGTTCTCGCTGGTTGCTATGTTTTTTTTTATTCTCATTTATCAATTGGTTAAGCAATTTGACGCTGTTAGAATCCAAATCCTTCTACGCCACATCTAAACAACCGGCTGGCCGTACCGGTTCTTTATTAAAAATCTGATTATTAGTGGAAAAGATACGATATGTATCGGTGAACGATGGAAATGTACCGATGAATGGATGCTCTGTTTATAGTTTATACCGACCAACTCCTTATCGCATCAACATAACTATTACCAACCGGGAGCTCAATGGAGTGCAATTGTACCTTGCGGTTATGGATCGACTTAACCTGTTTAACCGCAATGGCATAGCTTCTGTGTATACGGGTAAATTGTTTTTCGGGCAGTTTTTCTAAAATGGATTTTAGGGTTTGCAGGGTAAGTACGGGCTTGGGGTTATTTAACTGGTAAATTTTTACATAATCCTGCATGCTTTCCAGGTACTCTATATCCTTTAGGTTTATTTTAATGGTGCGGTATTCAGAATGTACATATATGCACTCGTCCTCATTACTGCTTTCGCCATTTTTGTATTTGTAAAATTCAACAGCTTTATCAACCGCGGCGGCAAAGCGTTTATGATCTATCGGCTTTAACAAATAATCAAGTGCCTGCAGCTCAAAACCCTCATAGGCAAAGTTTTTGTGGGCTGTGGTAAATATCACCATTGGCCTGTCTTCCGACGATAATGCACGTACCAGGTCGACCCCGGTAATATCGGGCATGTTAATGTCGATAAACAGCAGTTCGGCCTTGTTCTTTTTCAAAAACTCAGCTCCAGAAACCGCGTCTTCAAAAGTATGAAGCAATTGTAAGGCCGGGAACTGCGAGATATATTTTTTTATGATCTCCAATGCCAGTGGCTCATCATCAATAGCGATACATCTTAGCTGCATAATAAATGGTTTATAGGCTCACCCCAACCCCTCTCTCCCGATAGCTATCGGGAGAGAGGGGCTTAAATTTGTAAAGCCTTGTTTAACAATCAATTTCTAAATTTATCGTGAATAAGTTGTTCTCTGTATTAATATCTAACCGGTGTTTGCCGGGATAAATATGATTTAACCGCTGCCGGGTATTTGATATGCCGATACCTGTTCGCTGGGCCGATGATCCGTTTTCTACGATGGTGTTTTGGCAAAAAAACAGCAATTTATTGGCTTCCACTTTCAGTTTGATGGTGATCTGCGTTGCCGATTGTTTACT
>CAISKH010000466.1 GCA_903885865.1 uncultured Mucilaginibacter sp. | reverse complement strand
TTGAGATTGGCAAAATAGCCCGTAAACACCCGATTTTATATTTGCTTGATGCCTGCCAAAGCGCCGGGCAGGTACCCATAGATGTGCAGGAAATAGGTTGTGATATGCTATCGATAACCGGGCGCAAATACCTGCGCGCGCCGAGGGGAACAGGTTTTTTGTATGTGCGGAAAAAAGTACAGGATAAACTGAAACTATTGTTTATGGATGGTTTCAGCACACCGTCGGTAAGTATGGATGGATACCAGGTAAGAAATGATGCCCGCAGGTTTGAATTGTATGAAAAGAACCGCGCCCTTACCCTGGGCCTGGGTAAAGCTGTTGAATATGCTTTAACTATTGGCGTAGACCGTATTTGGCAGCGTATACAGGTATTAGCCAATTCTATGCGCAGGCAACTGGTAGCTATTGATGGTATTACCGTACACGATTTTGGCGCCGAACAATGCGGCATAGTAACCTTTTCGCTGCGTGAAATGGAGAGCGCAACGGTAAAAAGCAAACTGGCCGAAAAACAGATCAACGTATCTGTCGGCCTGGCTAAATCAACCCTGATCTATATGAACAAAAATCATTTAGCCAGTGTGGTAAGGGCTTCGGTGCATTATTATAATACGGAAGAAGAAATAGAAGCGATGTGCGCAGAGTTGGCATTATTGCTTAAGTAAAATTATAAACCGCTAACCGCAAAAAAATGAAAACTATTTTGTTGTATGTGCTGCCGTGCTGCATGTTGGCTTTGGGGTAAATTGCACCTGGCCCGGCAAAATACGCCCTTAATTTGCTATTTTTACGGTGATGAATAATAAAATTACCTTAAATGCTATAACGCAAGCGCACGAACGCATAAGGCCATACATACACCGTACCCCGATATTTACGAACCAAACAATTAATGATCTTGCCGGGGCATCGATTTTTTTTAAATGTGAGAACTTTCAGAAAATAGGCGCCTTTAAAGCCCGCGGCGGGTTAAACGCCATTTTACAGGTGGCAGCAAATAAAGAGGGAAAGGCTATAACTACTCATTCATCGGGCAATCATGCGCAGGCGGTGGCTTTTGCGGCAGCAATAGTTGGTATGCCGGCATATATAGTAATGCCGCGTAATGCCCCGCAGGTAAAGAAGGACGCAGTAAAAGGCTACGGAGCAGAAATAATTGAATGCGAACCAACCCTCGCAGCACGCGAGAATGGTGTTTTAGAAGTAATTGAGCGCACCGGCGCGGTATTGGTCCACCCGTTTGATAACGACAGGGTAATTGCCGGGCAGGCCACCGCGGCTATTGAGTTGTTAGAAGACGCGGGGTATAACGGAAGTTTCAATACCATATTAGCGCCTGTGGGCGGGGGCGGCATGCTTAGCGGCACCGCGTTAATCGTTCATTACCTGTCGCCCAAAACAAGGGTTATAGGGTGCGAGCCTGAAGGTGCTGCCGATGCAGTTTTGTCTTTTAAAAGCGGCAACATAGAGAAGGCCCCTTTTTTAAAGACAGTTGCCGATGGCTTATTAACCAGTTTGAGCGAACGCACGCTGGCCATTATCAGGGATCATGTGAGCGATATTTTAACAGTTGCCGACGATGAAATTATTGCAGCCATGAGGCTGGTATGGGAGCGTATGAAAATTATCATTGAACCATCAAGCGCAGTAGCCGTGGCTGTTGTACTGAAATACAGGCACCTGTTTGCCGGGCAAAAAATAGGTATTATAATAACCGGAGGTAATGTGGATATGGGTAAACTGCCTTTTTGATCGCCAATTATTAAAAGATAAAGATGCCCGGAAAATTAACCGATCTTGAAACTCCGTGTTTAATACTTGACGAGGAACGCATGATGCGTAATATTACCCGCCTGCGCACCCGTTTAGACGCGCTTGGCGTACCCCTGCGCCCGCATTTAAAAACTGCCAAATCTGTCGAAGTTGCTAAATACATGCTTAATGAGGTTAATAATTTCGCTACAGTATCAACCATTAAAGAGGCCGAAGTATTTGCCGAAGCAGGTATTAAGGATATAATATACGCGGTAGGCATTGCCCCGCATAAACTACCCCGCATTGCAGCATTAAGGCAAAAAGGCGTCGACATAGCAGTTATACTGGATAATATGGAACAGGCTATTGCTGTTACCCAATTTGCCAAAAACAGCGGAGACCGTATACCGGTATTAATAGAAATAGACTGCGATGGCCACCGCTCGGGCATAGCAGCGGATGACGCGGAAACATTGATCGCGATTGGCCGCCTGATAACAGCGGGTGGTGCCGAACTGCGCGGCGTGCTTACGCATGCGGGTAAAAGCTATTTGTCGCGCAATAAAGCCGAACTGGAAATGTATGCCGAACAGGAGCGGGCAGGAGCGGTTAAAGCTGCCGGTATTTTACGTGGTGCAGGGCTGCCATGCAGGGTTGTAAGTGTTGGTTCATCGCCAACGGCGCACTTCGCTAAAAACCTTGACGGGGTTACAGAGGTACGCGCAGGCGTATTTGTTTTCTTCGACTTGGTAATGGCAGGTATAGGCGTTTGCGATGTGGATGATATCGCGTTATCTGTTTTAGCAACAGTTATAGGCCATCAAAAAGATAAAGGCTGGATATTGGTTGATGCCGGATGGATGGCGATGTCGCGCGATCGCGGGACTGCTAAGCAAGCAATTGATATGGGTTATGGCTTAGTTTGCGACGTAAACGGGAAACCTTATACAGATATCATTGTAACAGATGCTAACCAGGAACATGGTATTATAGCTGTGCGCCCAGATTCAAACGCGGCCCTGCCCCATCTTGAAGTTGGCAGTCTGGTACGTATTTTGCCAAACCATGCCTGCGCTACAGGCGCGCAGCATGACCATTATAATGTAATAAACAAGCAGCAACACATAGCAGCCAAATGGCCGCGTTTTTCAGGATGGTAAATAATTATGGGAACTATAAAAACTATAAAAATTGAAGGTGCGCCCGCACCGGCCGGGCATTACTCGCCGGGCATATTGTATAACGGAACTTTGTTTATATCGGGGCAGCTGCCGGTAAATAAAGATGGGAGCCATACTTTTAATGAGCCATTTGACGTGCAGGCGAGAGTAGCATTGAACAATTTATTAGCTGTTGTAAGCGCTGCCGGCGGCACTGCGGACCACCTGCTTAAAGTAACCGTATACATTGTTGGTGTTGAACACTGGAAAACCTTTAACCAGGTTTATGCAGAGCTGATGGGCGATTCCAAGCCCGCCCGGGCAGTTGTGCCCGTGCCCGAATTACATCATGGGTACCTGGTAGAAATTGAGGCCATTGCAGCTGTTTAAAAGTGCATCGTACTAAAAATAACTTGTAATACTTTATTTACAAGCATCATAAGTAAATAACAATTATCTTTCGGGAATTGAATTAACGCTTCAGAACCAATTATACCCTGCTTTACGCCTCATATTGCAAGCATTTTGATAAATATGTAATTGCCCGGCTTTTTAAAAGTGGGGAAATATTAATGTGAAATATTTAAAACCAAACAAAGGGATATTATACCAATTAAAAAAATAAACCTTCTAATCATTAAACAATGAGAACCACTTTGCTTTACCTCTTGCTGTTTAGCGCTGCTTTATGCTTTGGGCAAACAGCGCCGCCTACGTTAAAATTGGGCGCCGGCCTTACTTTTATACCCGACTATACTTTCAAAGACGCAAGCCTGAAAGGCTGGCGCACTTTAGGTGGGGCCGATTGGAAAGCTGAGAAAGGTGAAATTACCGCTACTGCAACACCGGGAAACGCGGGTTGGCTCATGCTCGATAAGGGATATCAGGACATCGCCGTTCATTTTGCTTTTAAATGTGATGCCAATACCGAAATAGGCCTCTTACTGCGCGCCGAAAAAACGGCCGATGGCTATAAAGGGCTGCTGCTTGCTATAAAAAATGGCGAAGCGGCAAACTATCGTGTAACGTTCGACGCGCAGGGCAAAGAATTAAGCCGGGAAAAATTGAGCCGGGCAGCTGGTACCATGCGCATTGCTCCCAAACCCGTAGAAGGCGCCGCAGGCAATGGCCGCAATAATAGCGCGGTTGCGGGCGGGTTCAGGCAGGGCGCAAGCAATTTAAACCTACCGGTAACACGGCCCGAAACCGCTATACAAACCGGCGAATGGAACCAGCCCGAGGTATTTGTTGATGCCAACATAATGCGCACCTTTATTAATGATGGCAGCGAAATGGGTGGCTATGCCGATGAAACTTATGGCAACAACGGCCAAGTTGCGTTATACGTTAACGGTGGTACAGCACAGTTTAAAGATA
>CAISKH010000465.1 GCA_903885865.1 uncultured Mucilaginibacter sp. | reverse complement strand
CCCAGTTTTGATAGCTCCTGCAGGGCCTTATCGGTAATATCGTTGAATTTACCTGAACCGTTTTCTTCAATGGTGCCGTAATACTTATTAGTGGTGTTGGTATTACCAAATAAACGCGGCAATAATTGATAAACGATAAGCTTGTTAGTAGTAGATGGTGTGCCCATAATTGACTGCTAATATAACCGTATGTACCTTAAATAAAAATAGCGATGGGTTTAAAACGCATCGCTATTCTTCGGAAAGCTGAAAAGATTTGATTATAAAGAGTTTAAAGTTTCTTTCAATACCCGTACTGCCTCATGGTCGCTTTTGCCTGTCTCGAAAATATCCTGTGAGCTCATGTCATTACCATAAAACGCTGCGTTCGCGCTTTTATCTATCGATAAGTTTGAACCATGTATACTAATACCCGCAAAAAGCCCGCGGCTGCGCGAGTAAGAATATACTTCGGCTTCCAGTTTATAATCGGTGCTGGCCGTCGAGCTTCGACCAACCGGGCCAGCTGCTGCCGATATATCGCCGCCGATAGTAAAATCGCCATTCTTCACTTTGGTAAGCACCCCTTTATGACGGAACACCAATACCATATCAACAGATTGCATACCTATTTGAAAACCGAAACTACCGCCTGTTAACGTAATAAAAACAGGGTCGCTCCATTTGCCGTCAGGTAACTTTACCAAGGCAACGCCTCTGCCCCGTTTAGCGCCAATGCCAAAACCCGCGTTTAGCAGGTTGGGAATAATAACCACGCCCTGGTAACTTTCAAGCAACTCATGGGGGATCTTGTCCTTCATGCCGCCAAAAGCTTTTAATACATTGGCAGAATCATGTATCTTTTCAATTTCCTTACTTGGATTAGTTGCCGATAACAGTACCAGGAACGCACTAAATAAAACCGGAAGCCCTAACAATTTTAATGTTTTCATAGTCTGATATATTTTTTGCTTTAATCAACAACCCTAAAAACGGGCAGTTGTTTTTTGTTTATTAACTTGCGTAAATTCTATTATTTCAGCAAAATGAACAATAAAAATATCCCGTTCCAAATAATTAATTGGGATCTGATCGAAAAAACAGATCATCCCGGCGAGGTTGGAAATGCGGCCTGGCAAACCTTGCAATTCGCAGGCCTGCGTATCCGTATTGTTGAATACTCAGCCGGATATATTGCCGACCATTGGTGCCAAAAAGGACATATTGTTCATTGCCTGGAAGGCAAATTTATTACCGAACAGCAAAACGGCGAACATTTCACCCTGCAAAAAGGAATGAGCTATGTGGTAACTGATGAATTAAGTTCGCACCGTTCTGTAGCTAAAACCGGGGTGAAGTTATTGATAGTAGACGGTGATTTTTTGAAGTATCAACCAGAAAATAAATTATAAACGTCACATTACTATCCTATCTACACATTTGCTCATCCGCATATCTGCACATCTGCATATCTTTGCAGGGTGAACAAACTAACCAAACAGCAAATATTCTCTATAAACAACGAAGAACAATTTAATGCCAGGGCCTTGCAGGTTTTTCAGTACCAGGCTAAAAATTGCAAGGTTTATGCTGATTTTATTGCAGGTTTAAATATTGACCCTGCTTCGGTTACAACTATCGGGCAAATTCCTTTTTTACCTATTGAGTTTTTTAAGTCGCGGCTTATAGTTAGTTCAACAGATGATATCCGGGTAACGTTTACCAGTTCAGGTACAACGGGTATGACTACCAGCAGCCATCATGTTACCGATATAAGCTGGTACGAGGATAGTTTCCGCAACGCGTTTAAACTGTTTTATGGTGGTATAGAAAGCTATACGATTTTGGCTTTATTGCCCTCCTATTTAGAGCGGCAGGGTTCATCATTGATCTATATGGCCGAGGACCTGGTAAAGCGATCAAATAACCCCGATAGCGGGTTCTACTTATACAATTATGATGAGTTAGCTGCCCAATTAAACAAACAGCAAGAGGCAAAAAAACAAACCTTGCTTATTGGTGTTACGTTTGCATTGCTTGACTTTGTTGAACAGTATATCATCAATTTTCCTGAACTGATTGTGATGGAAACAGGGGGTATGAAAGGCCGCCGCAAAGAAATGATACGCGAAGAACTGCATGATACCTTATGCAAGGGTTTTGGTGTTAATGCCATACATTCGGAATATGGCATGACCGAGTTATTATCGCAGGCCTACTCCAATGGGTCAGGGATATTTATCTGCCCGCCCTGGATGCGCGTTATTACCCGCGATACTAACGACCCCATGAGCATCGTTACAAATGGAAAGGCCGGGGGAATTAATATCATTGACCTCGCTAATACTAACTCCTGTTCATTTATAGCTACGCATGATTTGGGTAAGATATATGAAGATAATAGGTTTGAGGTATTGGGGCGATTTGACAATGCCGATATTCGCGGCTGTAATTTGCTGATAGCTTAAAACTTAATATACAACTAACAGAATTTAATTATTTTTGCAGCATAAAGTAAAAACAAAATGATAGAAAAATTTCTGAACGACGAACAGGACCCTAAAGCCGTTGAAAAAGTTTATTCACGGCTGGCTGATCTGCTTACTACGGGAGAAGAAATAATATATATAGCGGTTCAAAAAAAGCCGCTGGTAAACCTGTTGCCCGACTGTATAGCGTTAACCAATAAACGCATATTGTTTTTTACCCCTGCCAACCTGGGCCTGTCTATAAAATTTATTGATTTTGTTTGGAAAGATGTGGTCGACGTATATACCAAAGAAGAAATTATAGGCGCCATATTCAGCATAAAAACCACAAACGGCGCCGAAATGGGTGTGGATTACCTGCCTAAAGTACAGGCGCGTAAACTATACCAATATGCCCAGGAGCGCAAAGAATCTGAGCGGGAGGCCCGCCGGTTACGAGACCTGGAAGAAAAACGCGCGGAATCGGGATCGGTACAATTTGAAAGCCCGTCGCAACCTGTGGCTGCTTTCCAGGTAACTAATCCTGTTCAGCAGCCGGAACCTGTTGTTCAAGCAGAACCAAAACCTGATGAACTTACCGAAAAATTAAAGAAATTAAGAACCTTGTTTGATCATGGTTTGATATCGCAGGAAGAATACAACCATAAGAAGCTGGAGTTATTGAGCGATCTATAGGCTAGTCGATCCAAATTAAAAAGTCTCCCCTACCGGGGGAGATTTAGAGGGGGCTTCAATCTTTCATCAAAACTAAAGGGTTGCTTGCTCAGTATTCTTACCGAGGCAGCCTGTTTGTGCAGCGGGTTCATCAGGTAATTATATTCTTCATTTACCAAAGCCGAAGGTACTTTCAATAAGAGATGCTTCGATTGTTGTAAAAAAGTATTACCTATTTGCTTTAATATGTTTTGTTCGGGATATTCCTGCCAGTTTTGTGGCAATAAGTTAATATCAACTTCGCCAATACTATCCGGCGTTACTATAACAGCCATGCAATAATCGTCTGGCAAATTAGTCGGGCTAAAATGTACCAATGCTTCCAAAACAGCCAATGAGCGTGATGATGCCAGATACACCATTGGTTTTCCTTCGCTGTTCCATCTACCGCCATATAAACGCGCGCCAGTACCACTCAGGTCGTCGGCATATACGCACCTAACTATACGGTAAAGTATCATCAGGCAAAAATACCATGCTCAATACGGCCCAGTTCTTTGAAAACCATATCAAAGCCTATAGAGGTATCCAATAGAGAAACGGGCGCTTCACCCCTGAAAACATGGATAGGGGTTTTCATCCATATTTTAAATTTATCAAGAGAGCCAAAAACTTCCTCGCCTCGGGTATATAAACGGGCAAGCTCAACAGCCTTTTCGGCATATTCGGTTTTGATGATATCATTATCATCATAGCGTTGTAACGTGCGTTCAGAAATATGCATGATATTGGCAAACTCCTGTAAGGTTAACGAAATTTTCTTAGCTAAAGCCATTAAAACGTGTTTGGAAAACCCCTCCCTTGCTGATTTTAAAATATCAAAATCACTCATCAAGCCAAATTGGGTGCTGCCAAATAAAGTATTAAATAAATTAGGCGCCTGCACATTATAGGTTACCATTGGCTCATTTAACATGCTTGGTGGTGTATCAACTGGTTTGTATTTCATATTGCACGACATTTATCCAAAAATAAATACTTTTTGTCGTAATTCAAAATTATTTAGCAATTATTAAAAAGTAATTCTCTTTATTTACCCGTTTCCTTTTGAATGTAATCCATTTCTTTGAATGGATCGTTGCAAATACTTATTAAAGTTGAATCTTTTTTTCCTTTTTGGAGAAAGATATATTTATCAAACATTCGATAATAAGAATCGGCTCTATCATCAATATTTATTTTTAACTTATTAACATAAAGTCCCCCGTTTGCAATCAACCTTCTAATCTCTCCTTTTGACTCAAATAATTTTT
>CAISKH010000464.1 GCA_903885865.1 uncultured Mucilaginibacter sp. | reverse complement strand
CCGCATACAAATGGCAGGCAATGATTATATATTGAATGAGGAAATTGGCTTGCATTACCAATTGCACCGTGGTATAGGTGTGCACCAAACCAAGGCCAATGCAAAAGGACAGCCCTTAAAAGTGAGCATATTTGTGGGCGGGCCTCCGGCGCACCCGGTAGCTGCTGTGATGCCGTTACCTGAGGGCTTATCAGAAATGACTTTTGCCGGGGCGTTGGGCAACCGGCGCTTCCGTTATTTTTATGATGAGGAAGGTTTTTGCATTTCGGCGGATGCTGATTTTGTAATAACAGGCACCGTTGAGCCGCATGAAAATAAACCCGAGGGTCCCTTTGGCGACCATTTGGGTTATTATAGCCTGAAGCATCCCTTTCCGCTATTAAAAGTGCATAATGTTTATCATCGTGAAAACGCGGTATGGTCGTTTACGGTAGTTGGCCGGCCACCGCAAGAAGACACCAGCTTTGGCGCGCTCATTCATGAAATAACAGGGTCTGTATTATCTAATGAAATACCGGGTTTGCATGCCGTTAACGCTGTTGACGCAGCAGGGGTACACCCACTATTGTTCGCTATTGGCAGCGAGCGTTATACACCTTATATACCAGAACGCAAACCGCAGGAAATATTAACTATTGCCAACCATATATTAGGTACAAACCAGTTAAGCCTGGCCAAATACCTGTTCATTGCTGCGCAGGAGGACGACCCCCGGTTAGATGTAAATGATGTAGCAGCGTTTTTAACACATATACTGCAACGGATAGACCCCACCCGCGACCTCCACTTTTATACCAGGACCACCATTGATACGCTTGATTATAGCGGTAGTGGTTTAAACTCAGGGAGTAAAGTGGTAGTAGCAGCAGCAGGGGATATAAAGCGGGAACTGTGGAATGAAATGCCTGTAGGTTTTAGTTTGCCTAAACCATTCATCACCTATAAAATGGTAATGCCCGGTATAATGGCACTTGAAGTGCCTAAAAACGTCAGGACAAGCGATATGCCCCTGATGATGGAAATATTGCAGGAGCATTTTGGCGAAATGAATTTAGAGGGCCTGCCATTAATTGTATTATGCGATGATGCCGCATTCACGGGTCAAAACATCAATAATTTTGTATGGGTAACCTTTACCCGCAGTAACCCCTCGCATGATACTTATGGCATTAATGAGTTTATCGAAAATAAACACTGGGGCTGTAATGGTCCGCTGATTATTGATGCCCGCATAAAACCGCATCATGCACCTGTATTAGAAAGAGACCCTGAAGTTGAGAAGCTGGTAGATAGGATGGGTGAGAAGGGCGGGGCGCTGTATGGCATCATTTAGACCAACACGATTTTTGGATAATCCTGATCAATAAATCTTCTAAATCCTAAAAATCGTGTTCAGACAAATTTAACGCGTTATTTCAATCGCGGCAAAATAATCGTCCCTGCCCTTAACGTCAACTCCGGATAGCCTGATCGTTGACAAGCTATATAGCTTGCTGCCTATAATAAACATAAACATATCATATTTCTTCCCTTTTGGATCAGTGCCTGCTGTAGTATAACTGGTAAACCCCTTCCACGTACTTATTTTAATATCGTCAAAATCGGCAGCCGGAATACTTTTCTTCATGCCCGCTTTTAATTGCGCAGTGAACCGGGGAATGGTTTTTAAAGGCACCAGCGTCGCCGAATCAATACCAAACTTTGTAAAAAAGTCTACGATACTAAACACATAAACCGTGCTGCTGTCTTTAGAAGCTACAGATACCAATGTGCCCGGCGCGGTTTCCTGAGGCTCTGACGGAAATTTAACTGATACCCTGTCGTCTCCTTTATGGGTTATCCACCCGTTTTGAGCATGTATAACGGTTACCGTAAGCATGGCTATAGTAACGAGGGAAAGTATTTTTTTCATAATATAAATATATACATATAATAAACCATGTTGATATACAGAAGTTTAATTTTTTTTTATCTCCTGTTCTTACAAAGTGGGAATAAGAACAACAAATAATAATGTTGAAAACTTTTGGTGGTAAAAAGTGTTAAAAAGTGGTAAAACTAATTTACTTTTACGATACCAAAATTCCCAAAGTGTAACTATGTCAAATTTTTTAGGTGAATTTGATTGCAAACTGGATGTCAAAGGGCGTATGATGATACCCGTTGGCCTTAAAAAACAGCTTCCCGAAGCTGTGAGTGAAGGGCTTGTCATCAATCGCGGGTTTGAAAAACACCTGGTTATTTACACACGGAAAGAATGGGATAAAATAGTTGAGGACCTAAGCAAGCTCAACACTTACGAAAAAAAGACCCGCGAATTTATAAGATATTTTACCCGCGGCGCTTCGGAACTAACACTGGATACTGCAAACCGGGTGCTTTTGCCAAAACCTTTATTAGAATACGCTGGTATTAATGCCGATGTGGTGCTATCGTGCCAGTTTAATAAAATAGAGGTTTGGGCTAAGAGCGCTTATGATGCGCAACTGGATAACGAGCCTGAAAATTTTGCCAACCTGGCCGAAGAGGTAATGGGTAATGCAGGAAGGAGGGGTGATGAGTAACTACCATAACCCCGTAATGCTGCAAGAATGTATAGAAGGATTGAATATCCGTAAGGATGGCAAATATGTTGACGTAACCTTTGGCGGCGGCGGACACTCACGCGAAATATTAAAGCACCTGGGTAATGAGGGCGTACTGCTGGCCTTTGACCAGGATGCCGATGCACAGCAAAATTTAATTGATGATGAGCGTTTTGTTTTTATCGACCAGAATTTTCGGTATTTAAAAAACTTTTGCCGCTTGCATGGCGCTATCCCAGTTGACGGTATTTTAGCCGACCTGGGTGTATCATCGTACCAGTTCGACCAGGCCGAGCGGGGCTTCTCTATCCGTTTTGACGCGGAGCTGGATATGCGCATGAACCAATCATCAGCATTGAGCGCCAAAGAAGTAATTAACAATTATACCGAAGCCGAATTACATCGCATTTTCGGCATTTACGGCGAGATACAAAACGCAAAATCATTAGCCAACACCATTGTAACCGCAAGATTGAACGCGCCCATTTTTACGGTGGCCGATCTGAAAAATGTCATTGCTGACCGTATTCCGAAAGGAAAAGAAAATAAATACCTGGCGCAGGTTTTCCAGGCATTGCGGATAGAGGTTAACCAGGAACTTGAGGCTTTGAAAGATTTTTTAATTCAGTCTGCTGAGGTATTGGTATCAGGGGGGCGGCTGGTGGTGATGTCGTACCACTCGTTAGAGGACAGGTTAGTGAAAAATTTCATCGCCAAAGGCAAATTCAGCGGCGAGGTGGAGAAAGATTTTTATGGAAATGACCAGAAGCCTTTTAACGCGGTAAGCCGCGGCTCTATAACCGCATCGGCAGAGGAGATAGCAAATAATAACAGGGCGCGCAGCGCGAAATTAAGAATAGCAGTAAAAAAATGACCAATCGTTTACGTACAGAAATTCCGGAAGAAGAGTTGGACGGCGAATTGATCGTAGAGGAAAAAACCGTACAGGAAACTCCGGAGAATTTTTTAACCAGGTTTTTAACAAAAAGCTTTATCACTACCGATGATGCTACCCGGGCGTTGCCTTTTATTTTGTTTTTGGGCCTGCTGGGCATGATATACATAGGCAACAGGCACCTGGCCGAAAAAAACATACGCGACATCGATAAAATAAACAAAGAGGTGCAGGAGCTAAGCTGGGACTATAAAGTAACCAAGGCCGACCTGGCTTATAAAAGCACATTAAGCGAAGTAGCCAAACGGGTTGATACTCTGGGCATAAAACAATCAATACAACCGCCGCAAAAAATAACAGTGAAAGAGGAGGAAGGGCAATGAGCATTAGAACCAACATACTCATCAGGGTTTACCTTGCCTTCGGGCTCATCCTTTTGTTTGCTTTAGCGGTTATATGGCAAATGTACCGTTTACAGTTTGTGCAGGGTAAAAAGTGGAAAGCGATGGCATCAAAACTTTCTACCAGGTACGAGAGTGTCGAGGCTACGCGCGGCAATATTCTTTCGGTTGACGGCAGCTTGCTGGCCACCTCGGTACCCGAATATGAATTGCACATGGATATGTTTGCTGCTGGTATTAATGATGATAAGGTGTTTTATGAAAAAGTTGATTCGCTTGCCTCAAAACTGGCACAGCTTTATCCTGATAAATCGGAAACTGAATACTCACGTATGTTGCGCGACGCGCGTAAGGATAGCTCACGCTACCAGTTAATAAGACGCAAGGTAACTTTCCAGGAGTTAAAGCAGATACGCAAATTCCCTATTTTCAATATTGGTAAAAACAAAGGCGGTTTAATTGTTTTGCAGCAAAACAAACGTATTCTGCCGTTCCAGTCGTTGGCCGCGCGAACAATTGGTTATAAAAACGAAAATGTAAAAAACGCGGTTGGTTTGGAGGGCGCTTTCGCAGATGACATAAACGGCGAAAATGGCAGACGTTTAATGCAGCGCATTGCCGGCGGCGTTTATATGCCGGTGAACAACGGCGAGGAAGAAATACCTGCAAAGGATGGCGCCGACATTATATCAACCATTGATATTAATTACCAGGACGTTGCACAGGCCGCATTAAAAAAGCAACTGATAAAAAGCCAGGCTGATCATGGTTGTGTGGTTTTGATGGAAGTGGCCACCGGCGAGATCAGGGCCATATCCAATTTTACCAAAACAAAGGATGGCGATTACAGGGAAGTATATAATTATGCTATAAGTGATGCCAACGACCCCGGTTCAACATTTAAACTGGCATCGTACATGACCGCGTTCGATCAGCATAAAATTGATACCAATACGTTGGTTGATGTTGAGGGAGGGAAGTACAAAATGTATTATAAGGATAAGTTGCTGAAGACCTTCACCGACGCGGAGTTGGGCAATGGTGTTATGACTGCAAAAAAGGCATTCGAAGAATCTTCGAATGTTGCGGTAGTAAAATTTATCTATTCGCATTACAAAGACAATCCAAGAGAGTTTACCGATAACTTATATGCCCTGCATTTAAACGAAAAATTGAACCTGCAAATACCCGGCGAGGCCAGGCCCGTAGTTAAAAACCCATCGAACAGGAGCTGGAGCAAATTAACGCTGCCCCAAATGGCTTATGGTTATGAAATGCAGATCACACCATTGCAAATGCTTACCCTGTATAATTCGGTAGCCAATAATGGCAAAATGATAGCTCCCATTTTTGTACGCGAGATACAGCGTATGGGTAATACGGTTAAACATTTCCAGGCAAGGGTTATTAATCCAAAAGTATGTTCGGATGAAACTTTGGGTAAGTTAAAAAACATGCTTGAAGGTGTAGTGCTTGAAGGTACGGGAAAAAATGTGATCAAAAACCCGCTTTATAGTGTGGCGGGTAAAACAGGCACGGCCCAGTTGGCTAATGGCAATGCGGGTTATGGTGTAACGCATTCATACCAGGCATCATTTTGCGGGTATTTTCCGGCTAATCATCCAAAATATGCCATGATAGTGGTTGTAAATAACCCAACCGCCGGCGATTACCTGGCGGCTAAGGTTGCCGGCCCGGTATTTCGTGAAATAGCCGATAAAGTATACGCCAGCGACCTGGAAATGAACCATAACGCACCGATTCATTATGTAGGCAATACCACACTGCCAAAAGTAAAACAGGGCAATATCAAGGCGCTAAAGCAGGTATATACCAAACTGGGTGTTAACCCTTTATATGCTTCGGCCAGTACCGCTGTTGATACCAGCAGCGGCATACCTTTTGAAGAAATTAAATATAAAACAGGCACGGTACCCACCGTAACCGGTATGGGTTTGAGCGATGCCTTATACCTGTTAGGCAACGCCGGGTATAAAGTGGGTGTAAAAGGCAGCGGCGTAGTAAAAAACCAATCAGTAGCCGGGGGGAACATAATGCCTAAAGGATCAAAGATTACGATAGAATTAGAGTGAGATATTTAAGCGACATATTAACCGGACTACCATTCACCGAACTGCAGGGCGCAGCGGATGTGGAGATAAGCGTCGTCGTTTTTGATTCGCGAAAGGTAATACCCGGTTGTTTGTTTGTGGCCGTAAAAGGTACACTGGCTGATGGGCATGATTATATTGAACAGGCCGTAAAAGACGGAGCCGCAGCCATAATATGCGAAGAATTGCCGGCTCACGTAACCAACACGGCCGACTTTTTAATGGTAGCTAATTCGGCAATAGCCTTGGGTATTGCTGCGGCTAATTTTTATGATAACCCGTCGGATAAATTAAAGCTGATAGGGGTAACCGGAACCAATGGTAAAACCACCATTGCTACGTTGCTTTACCAATTATTTCGTGACCTGGGTTATAAATGCGGATTGTTATCAACTGTAGAGAACCAGGTAAATGGTAAAGTAGTACCGGCTACGCATACTACGCCCGACCCGGTGGCACTGAATGAGTTATTGAATGAGATGGTTGAACAAGGCTGCGATTACTGTTTTATGGAAGTGAGTTCGCACGCCATAGCGCAGCACCGTATTGAAGGACTGAAGTTTTCGGGAGGGATATTCTCCAACCTTACGCATGACCATTTAGATTATCATAAAACTTTCGATAACTATTTGAAAGCAAAAAAGGCCTTTTTTGACGATTTGCCAAAAAGCGCTTTCGCCTTAACCAACAACGATGACAAAAATGGCAGTGTAATGCTGCAAAATACCAAAGCCCATAAAAAAACATATGGCCTTAAAAGCATGGCCGACTACAGAGCAAAAATACTCGAAAATCAATTCGGCGGTTTATTGCTGCTGATAGATAACTATGAGGTTTGGTTTAAAATGGTAGGAGCCTTTAACGCTTACAATTTACTGGCCGTATATGCCGCAGCGATGCTGTTGGAGCAGGACAGGGCCAAGGTGTTGACCGGCTTAAGTAAATTAACAGGCGCCGAGGGCCGGTTTGACTATATAGTTGCGCCAAACAAAATAATTGGTATAGTTGATTATGCCCATACGCCCGACGCGGTGCAAAATGTATTAAGCACCATTCATGACATACGCAAAAACGGCGAAAAAGTAATAACGGTAATAGGCTGCGGCGGAGACCGCGACAAAACCAAGCGCCCTATAATGGCGAAAGTAGCCTGTGATTGGAGCGACAAAGTAATATTAACATCAGACAATCCGCGCTCGGAAGATCCTGTGCAAATAATTAAAGATATGGAGGCCGGCATTGATGCTGCTTTTAAAAGATCAACAGTAAGTATTACCGATAGGCACGAAGCGATAAAAACCGCCTGTATGCTAGCACATCCGGGAGATATTATCCTGTTAGCAGGCAAGGGGCATGAAAAATACCAGGAAATAAAGGGAGTAAGGAATCACTTTGATGATAAGGAAGAGTTATTGAACCAATTTAGCCAGATGTGAAGATGTGCGGATATGCAAATGTGCTGATGAAGAATTTGATGAATAAATAATATGAGTACTAAACCCAATTTGATAGTTGATTTAACATTTAGTTTTTCTTTAAAGATTATCGGTTTTACGGAAGAACTGGAATCAAAAAGGAAATTTAATATGGCTAATCAATTATTTAGGAGCGGTACTTCAATAGGATCAAACGTACGGGAGGCTCAAGGAGCAGAAAGTAAGGTTGATTTTAGGCACAAATGTAAGGTTGCTTATAAAGAAGCTGAAGAAACAGAATATTGGCTGTCGCTATGCAAGTATGCAGAGAGTTATCCATTCGAAGAAGAAATGTATAATGATGTTCAATCAATAATAAAAGTATTAGGTAAAATAATTTCATCAACGCATTAAACAATTAATCATTTGCACATCTGCACATTCGCATATCTGCACATAAATAAATAACATGTTATACTATTTATTTACCTACCTGAACAAAAACTATAGTATTCCCGGCATGGGTGTGATTCAGTATATCACCTTCAGGATGGCTATGGCGGTTATCGTATCGTTAATAGTAACCACAGTTTACGGGCGCAGGCTGATAGATTATTTGCGTTATAAACAAGTGGGCGAAACCGTAAGGAATTTAGGTTTAGAGGGCCAGATGCAGAAAGCAGGCACCCCTACAATGGGCGGGCTCATCATTATTTTAGGCATCCTCATCCCTACGCTGTTATTTGCCAAATTGGATAATGTCTACATCATCCTGATGCTGGTTACAACCGTATGGCTAGGCGCCATCGGCTTTCTTGACGACTATATAAAAGTTTTCAAAAAAAACAAAGAAGGGTTAGCAGGGAAATTTAAGATAATCGGCCAGGTTGGGCTTGCACTCATTATCGGCTTTACCATGTATAATAACAAAGACATTTTGATACAACAGGATGTAAAACAGCCTGATGCGGTTAAGATTGATGCCAAGATAGATTATCACTTTATAAATAATAAACCTGTTTTAACGCAGGATGTGAAATCTACCAAAACCACCATGCCTTTTTATAAGAACAATGAATTTGACTATGGCAAAGTGCTCAAGTTTTTAGGGCATGGTTATGAACGGTACACGCTGGTAATATTTATGTTCTTCGTTATTGTGATCATTACGGCCGTATCAAATGGGGCAAATATAACCGATGGGATTGATGGCCTGGCCACGGGCACATCGGCTATTATTGGTATTACACTGGCTATACTGGCCTATGTGTCGGGCAACTTTGTTATTTCTCATTACCTCAATATCATGTTTATACCCAATTCGGGTGAACTGGTGATATTTGCGGGCGCCTTTGTGGGTGCCTGTGTGGGCTTTTTATGGTATAACTCTTACCCCGCGCAGGTATTTATGGGCGATACCGGCAGCCTGGCCATAGGCGGCATTATAGCTGTTTTCGCTATACTGATACGTAAGGAACTTATGATACCGCTGTTATGCGGCATATTTCTGTTAGAGAGTTTGTCGGTAATAATACAGGTTTCCTGGTTCAAATTCACCCGGAAAAGATTTGGCGAAGGGCGAAGAGTTTTTTTAATGGCACCGCTTCACCATCACTATCAGAAAAGGGGTTTTCATGAAGCAAAAATAGTAACCCGCTTCTGGATCATCGGTATCATGCTGGCAATTTTAAGTATCATAACGTTGAAACTACGGTAAAGCCCCCTAACCTCCTAAAGGGGGAACAATGGTGGAAAAGGTAAAGTAAAAAAGTATAAGCAATAAATGAACGAAAATAACAACATCCCACTTCAAAAGCACCCCCTTCAGGGGGTGGGGGGGGTAATTGTAATCCTCGGTGCCGGCGAAAGCGGGGTGGGTTCGGCATACCTTGCCCGGCAGCAGGGGTATGATGTTTTTGTTTCGGATATGGGCGCGATAGCTCCGCATTATAAAGAACAACTGCAGGGATGGAATATCCGATTTGAAGAGAACGGGCATACAGAGGTTGAAATACTAAGGGCTGTTGAGGTAATAAAAAGTCCGGGCATACCGGATAAGGCCCCCATCATCAAAAAATTAAAAGAAAAAGGCATTCCTGTTATATCCGAAATAGAATTCGCCGGGCGGTATACTAAAGCCAAAATAATAGGTATTACCGGTTCAAACGGAAAAACCACTACGACCAGTCTTACACATTTCATCCTGAAAAATGCCGGGGTGAATGTTGGGTTGGCGGGTAACATAGGCAAAAGCTTCGCCTACCAGGTAGCTACCGAAAAATATGACTGCTATGTTTTAGAGCTAAGCAGCTTTATGCTGGATGATATGTACCAGTTTAAAAGTGACATTGCGGTGCTACTGAATATAACACCCGACCATTTAGACCGGTACGACTATAAATTGGACAACTACGCGGCTTCAAAATTCAGGGTAACACAAAATCAAACAGCTGATGATATTTTTATTTATTGCGCTGACGACCCGGAAACCATAAAGGGAATGACAGGGCGCAGCTTTAATGCAAGGCAATTACCATTTTCTATTAACAAAAAGACCAAACAGGGAGCATATCTCGAAAACGACAATATTGTCATCAACACACCTCAAGAACATTTTGAAATGTCAATAACCGAACTGGCCCTTCAGGGCAAGCACAACATTTACAATTCCATGGCATCGGGCATTGTAGCAAAAGTGCTCGAAATACGCGACGAAACCCTCAGGGAGAGCTTAGCGACCTTTAAAAATATTGAGCACAGGCTGGAATCTGTTGGTAAGATATCGGGCATTAGCTTCATCAATGATTCAAAGGCTACCAATGTTAACTCAACCTGGTACGCTTTGGAGAGCATGACCAGCGATGTGGTGCTGATATTAGGCGGCGTAGACAAAGGCAACGATTATACCATGCTGACGGACCTGGTTAAACAAAAGGTGAAGGCCATAGTGTGTTTAGGGAAGGATAACGAGCGTATCCATAGCGCTTTTGAGGACGATGTGGATATAATAGTTAATACCTATTCGGCACAGGAGGCAGCGCAGGTGGCTTATCACCTGGCAACCAAGGGCGATACGGTTTTACTATCGCCTGCATGTGCAAGTTTCGACCTGTTTAAAAATTATGAAGACCGGGGCAACCAGTTTAAGGCGGCGGTGAAGGAATTATAGATGTGCAGATATGCAAATGTGTAGATGTGCAGATAATAGATGTTAAAATTGAAAATAAGCAAGTATTTATATGAATGATAAGCCGAATTTAATTATTCATTTAACTTTTAATTTTTCTTTAAAAATCATCCAATTCACAGAAGAATTAGAGTCAAAAAGAAAATTCAATATGGCCAACCAGCTATTTAGAAGCGGCACATCAATAGGGGCAAACGTTAGAGAGGCACAGGGAGCAGAAAGCAAAGTTGATTTTAGACATAAATGTAAAATAGCAATAAGGAAGCAGAAGAAACAGAATATTGGTTAGCATTATGTAAACATGCTGACAACTATCCATTTGAAATAGAAATGTACAATGATATTCAATCAATAATAAAAGTATTAGGTAAAATAATTTCATCAACACATTAAATAATTATTTGCACATCTGCACATCCGCATATCTGCACATAACTAATAAAGACGCAAGTAAATGAACGCAATAATAAGAAGTATAAAAGGAGATCGCTGGATATGGCTTATTGTCATATTGCTTTCGCTAATATCATTATTGTCGGTTTACAGCGCAATAGGTTCGCTGGCTTATAAGCGTGGGGTAGCGGACGAGTCTATTTTAATTAAGCACCTGGCTATGATCATAGGTGGTATTGTGCTCATGTATATTTCGCATAAGCTGGATTACCGGTACTATTCGGGTATATCAAAGCTATTAATGTATATAACTATACCCCTGTTACTTTATACACTGGCGTTTGGTTCACGTATTAATGAGGCCAGCCGATGGATAGCCATACCGGGTACAGGTTTAAGCTTCCAAACCTCTGATTTAGCCAAACTGGCGTTGATCACTTACCTGGCGCGTTCACTATCGCGCAAGCAGGAAAACATTAAAGATGTAAAACAATCATTCATACCCATAATGGGGGCGGTTTGCGTGGTGTTTGTTTTAATAGCATGGGCCAATATGTCAACCGCTTTAATGCTGTTTGGCGTAAGTATTTTATTGCTGATCATGGGGCGCATAAGCGTAAAACAAATAGCGGTGGTAATGCTGGCGGGCTCGGTATTGCTTGCCGGGGTTGTTTTTTTAGGGCCGCGTAAGCATTTGTATGTTACGCGTATCAATACGTTCATGCATCCCGAAGTGGCCAATCCTGATAAATCATTCCAGGCCGATCATGCAAAAATAGCTATCGCTACAGGAGGGTTATTTGGCAAGGGCCCGGGCAAAAGCAGTGAGGTAAATTATTTACCCGAAGCCTATTCGGATGAAATATTTGCCATTATAGTTGAAGAATACGGCATGGTAGGGGGTATTGTATTAATAAGCATTTACTTGTTTTTACTATACCGTTGTATAAAAATAGTAACACGCGCCCCAAAGGCGTTCGGGGCTTTATTAGCAGCAGGGTTAAGTTTTAGTTTAACCATACAGGCATTTGCCAACATGGCCGTAGCGGTGGGGCTGGGCCCGGTAACCGGTGTGCCCCTGCCGTTTGTAAGCATGGGCGGTACATCTATGCTGTTTACCAGTATAGCGTTTGGTATTATACTTTCGGTTAGCCGCGATATTGATGAACCAAAGAAAGTAGTTGTTGGGGAGATAAGGATGAGCCCCCTAACCCCCTAAAGGGGGAACAATAAGCCCCCCAGCCCCCTAAAGGGGGAGTAATAAAGAAGAAAAAGAAAAATGCAGAACAATAAAAACATAGCCAATCAAAAGCTCCCCCTTCAGGGGGCGGGGGGGGTACGTGTAATCATTAGCGGAGGTGGTACAGGGGGGCATATCTTCCCGGCTATTGCTATTGCCAATGCGTTGAAAAAATTGGATCCCGCCACCATAATATTATTTGTTGGTGCCAATGGCCGTATGGAAATGGAAAAAGTTCCGGCGGCTGGTTATAAAATTATCGGGTTGGACATACAGGGGATACAACGCAAATCGTTTTGGAAAAATTTAATGTTCCCCATAAAGCTGTTTAACAGTGTGAGTAAGTCGCTCAAAATTATTAAGGATTTTAAACCCGACGCAGCAGTTGGCGTTGGGGGGTATGCATCGGGGCCGTTATTATATGCTGCATCGTTAAAGGGGATACCTTATATTATACAGGAGCAAAATTCGTATGCTGGTATAACCAATAAATGGCTTGGTAAAAAAGCCGAAAAAATATGCGTGGCCTTTGATGGTATGGAGCAGTTTTTCCCGGCTGATAAGATCATTAAAACAGGTAACCCTATTCGCAAAGAATCTGTTGATATAGCCGGTAAGCAGATGCAGGCTTTGGAATTATTCAAATTATCAACCTCTAAAAAAACTATACTAGTTATAGGCGGCAGTTTGGGCGCAAGAACATTAAACAATAGTATACAGGCGGGTTTGGATAAACTGATAGCTGCCGATGTGCAGGTGATATGGCAAACGGGCAAATTTTACTATAAAAACATTATTGAACAACTGGCCGAAAACTATCACCCTAACATACGCATAATGGAATTTGTAAACCGCATGGATCTGGCTTATGCCGCTGCTGATATTATTATATCAAGGGCCGGGGCGGGCACTATTGCCGAATTATGCGTGATAAAAAAGCCGGTTATCCTGGTGCCTTCGCCCAATGTGGCTGAGGATCATCAAACCAAAAACGCACTTGCGCTGGTACATGACCAGGCAGCAGTTTTTGTGGCCGACCGGGATGCCGAAGCCAAACTGGTTGACAAAGCTATTGAACTTTTAAAGGATAAGGATCTGCAAAAAAAATTAAGCAATAACATTGGCAAAATGGCTATGCCTCATGCCGACGAAGTGATTGCGAAAGAAGTTATACAAATAACAATTAATAACAATTAAATCTTAGCTCTCCTTCCCCGAAAAGGAGGGAGGGCTTTTTTGAAAAGAATGGAACTACGCAACATACAACGGGTTTACCTGATCGGCATTGGCGGCATAGGCATGAGTGGCCTGGCGCGCTATTTCAATCATTTAGGTTGTATTGTTTGCGGTTATGATAAAACACCAACCGACCTTACCGATGAGTTAAGAAATGAAGGCATACAAATAGTGTTTGAAGATAATAACGAACGTATACCCAAAAGTTTTAGGGACGTTGATGATAAAACCCTCATTATTTATACACCAGCGATCCCTGATGATTCGGATATATTAAATTTTTTCCGCAAAAAGGGTTTTGTGCTTTGGAAACGCTCACAGGTATTGGGTTTGATTAGTAAAGGCAAGTTCACCATAGCGGTAGGGGGTACACATGGTAAAACTACTACTTCGTGCATGGTGGCACATATTCTCAAAGATTCGGGGCATGATTGCTCCGCGTTCCTGGGCGGTATCGCTTCTAATTATCAAACCAATGTATTGTTTGGCAAGAATGATATTGTGGTAGTTGAGGCCGATGAATATGACCGTTCATTCCTCACGCTGCATCCAAATATCGCCATAATAACCTCGATGGATGCCGACCACCTCGATATTTACGGCGACCATGCCCAACTTACCGAATCATTTCAACAGTTTGCATCACAGGTAAAAAAAGGCGGGGTTTTAATACATCGTAAAGGGTTGCCCTTAGCTGGTGGATTTACCTACAGCATTGATGGCAATGCTGACGCTACAGCAGAAAACATCCGCATTGAGGACGGCGATTTTTACTTTGATTTTAAACGCGGCTCTATAATTATCCCCAATATTAAATTAGGCATTGCAGGTTTGCATAATGTAGAAAACGCGGTTGCCGCGGTTGAAACAGCTTTACGCCTGCATATTGATTGGGAAGCGATAAAAAGTGCTTTAGGCTCATTTAAAGGTGTAAAACGACGTTTTGAATACATTATTAAAACCGATCGGCATATTTATATTGATGATTACGCCCATCACCCGGAAGAATTGCGGGCCGCTATTTCATCCATCAAAAAGTTATACCCTGATAAAAAACTCACAACAATTTTTCAGCCTCATTTATATACCCGCACACGCGATTTCGCAGACGGGTTTGCAGAGGTTTTGGATATGTGCGACGAAGTTATTTTACTTGATATTTACCCGGCGCGCGAATTGCCTATAGCGGGTGTAAACTCTGATATGATATTAGACCGCATGAAAATGTGGAATAAACGCAAATGTGGAAAACAAGAAGCAATTGACAGGGTGAAATTTGAAAAACCTGAGTTACTTTTAACTGTAGGCGCGGGAGATATTGACCAGTTGGTGCAACCACTAAAAAACGCTTTGGAAAATGTTTAAAAAACCAATATGGCGCATATTATTGATCAGTTTTGCCTGGCTGTTAAGCCTGGGCGGCCTGGTTGTGCTCATGAGTTTTATTGAAATAAAAAAGGCGGAAGTAGTTTGCAAAGAAGTAAAAATATACATACCGGGTAACCAGTATTTTATTGATAAGGAAGAGGTAGAGAGCATATTGCACCTCAGCAGTTATACGTTGGTTGGCCGCAGGATAGAAAATATTAACCTGCATGACCTGGAAAGCAAATTAAAGGCAAGTCCTTTTATTGAACATGCTAAGGTTTATGCCGATATGGATGGAATAATCAGGATAGAGATAAGCCAGCGGCAACCCATACTGCGCATAATGAACCAGTTTGATCAGGATTTTTACGTGGATAAAAACGGGCTGAAAATTCCGTTATCGGCCAACTTTACGGCGCGCGTGCTGGCGGTGAACGGGTACATAGAGGAGCCATTTAATGGTAAAGTTGATACACTGCATACCCAATTGGCAAAAGATATTTTTAAAACGGTTTCTTATATACGCCAGGATTCACTTTGGGACGCGCAGATAGCGCAGGTTTATGTTAACGAAAGCCATGAGATTGAACTCGTGCCGCGGGTGGGTAACCAGCGCATATTGTTGGGCAATGCCGATTCGCTGGCGGTGAAATTTCATAACCTGCTGGCATTTTATAAGCAGGCATTACCGCAGGTTGGCTGGGATGCCTATAAACAGATCAACCTTAAATATGCTAACCAGGTTATCGGGGTAAAAAACACAAAGGCTGATTCGCTCAGAATGAAAGCGGCCCTAACAGATACAACAAAATTAAAAAAAGACACATCTCTAATAATAAAACGGTAATATGGATAAGAGTTCAACACAGGAAAAAAGTTCGCCAATTGTAGTGGGATTGGACATTGGTACCACCAAAATTTGCGCAATTGTTGGCCGCCGCAGCAAGAACGGTAAAATAGAAGTACTGGGTATTGGTAAGGCCGAATCTGCCGGGGTTACTCGCGGCGTAGTTTCAAATATCGACAAAACTGTACAGGGCATCACCCAGGCAGTTGAGATCGCGGGTACGCAGTCAAACGTCGAGATCAGGGTAGTAAACGTAGGTATAGCGGGGCAACATATTAAAAGCCTGCAACATCGCGGTTTAATAACCCGACGCGACCTGCAAAGCGAGATCAGCCGTAAAGATATCGACAAACTGGTTGAAGACATGTACAACCTGGTAATGCCCCCGGGCGAGGAGATCATCCACGTGCTGCCGCAAGAGTTTACTGTTGACGGCGAACCGGGTATTAAAGATCCGGTAGGTATGGCAGGCGTACGTTTGGAAGCCAATTTCCATATCATATCGGGCCAGGTGACTGCCATAAAAAACATTGTTAAATGCGTTAATAAAGCACAGCTGGAAAGCCAGGAACTGATACTGGAGCCATTGGCATCTTCCGAATCGGTGTTGAGCGACGAAGAAAAAGAAGCAGGCGTGGTGCTGGTTGATATTGGCGGCGGTACTACCGATGTGGCCATTTTCCATGAAGGTATTATACGCCATACGGCGGTTATCCCATTCGGTGGCAATAGTGTTACGGAGGATATCCGCGAAGGCTGCTCTGTAATGCGCAATATTGCCGAGCAGTTAAAAGTGCGTTTTGGTTCGGCCCTTGCCGAGGAAAATAAAGAGAACGAGATCGTATGTGTTCCCGGGTTACGCGGGCGCGAGCCAAAGGAAATATCTATAAAAAACCTGGCCTTTGTTATACAGGCGCGTATGGAAGAAATTGTTGAGCATGTGTATTATGAGATAAAATCATCTGGGTACGAGAAAAAGTTGATAGCGGGCATTGTAATAACCGGCGGCGGCGCGCAGCTGAAACACCTGCCGCAAATGGTTGAATTTGTTACCGGGTTAGATTGCCGCGTGGGCTACCCTAATGAGCATTTGGCCAAAAATGAGGTGCTGCCCAAAAATATTTACGAAGAGCTGCAAAGCCCCACATTTGCAACCGGTATAGGCTTGCTGATAAAAGGTATTCAAAAAATGGAATACAGCAATTTATCGGAGGCCCCGGCTGAAGTAAAAGTGGATAAAGCGCCCAAATACAGCGACGATAAAAAGTTTGGCTTATTTGGTAAAATATTGGAAAGCGGTAAGAAATTTATAAAAGACGATATTAAGGATGAGGACTTTTTGAAATAGGAAGCCCCACCCAAACCCTCCCCGGTAGGGAGGGCTTAAAAAGTCTCCCCTACCGGGGGAGATTTAGAGGGGGCTGCATACTTATTCACACTCTTTCAATTTTTCCACATTATAGACATTTGTGGAAAAAGGTTGTTGAAAAAGTCATAATATTACAATGGTGAAGTCCACAAATTCGTTGAATCACATATAACTGAAAACAAGGATTATGCAATTTGAGATGTTAAAAGAAAAGTCGTCAATCATCAAAGTAATTGGTGTTGGCGGCGGTGGTGGCAATGCGGTGAACCACATGTACAAACAAGGTATTACCGGTGTCGACTTTATAATTTGCAATACCGATGCGCAGGCATTGGAGCTAAGCCCCATACCCAATAAGGTACAGTTAGGTGCAAGTTTAACCGAAGGAATGGGCGCTGGCTCAATACCCGAAGTTGGAAAAAACTCGGCTATTGAGAATATTGACGATATCAAACAAATGCTTGGCCCCAATACAAAAATGCTGTTCATTACGGCCGGTATGGGCGGCGGTACAGGTACAGGCGCGAGCCCTATTATTGCCAAGGCAGCACGCGAAATGGATATTTTAACTGTGGGTATTATAACCACGCCTTTTGCGTTCGAGGGCAAGCGCCGTAAAATGCAGGCCGAAGAGGGGATGGAAGAACTTAAGAAGTACGTTGACTCGTTTTTAGTGATATCAAACGACAGGCTGCGCCAGATATTTGGCAATCTTACATTGGGATCAGCATTTGCGCAGGCAGATAATATTTTAACAACTGCCGCTAAAGGCATTGCCGAGATTATTACCCTGCCCGGCTATATAAACGTTGACTTTAAAGACGTGCGCACCGTAATGAAAGACAGCGGCGTATCCATCATGGGCAGTTCGGCAGCCGAAGGGGAAAACCGTGCTTTACGGGCAGTTGAGGGAGCTTTATCATCACCCTTATTAAAGGATAATGAAATTGAAGGTGCACGCTATATTTTGTTAAACATCAGTTCGGGCGAAAAGGAAGTGACTATGGATGAAGTGACCATTATTACCGACTACATCCAGGAAGAAGCGGGGCTGGCCGCCGACCTAATATGGGGAAATTGCCGCGACGAAAGCTTGGGCGATAAATTGTCAGTAACCATTATTGCAACGGGTTTCCAAACCAAGGACGAGCGCGAAAAAGAGCATAGTACCAAAAAGATCGTATCTATGCTGGTGCCTGACGCGCCTATGGTAAGGCCCGTAAATGAGTTTATAAATCATGTTAATGACGGGGCCCCTGCCGAGCCTTACATGAAGCCGAAGGAAGAACAAAAACAAACGGGGTTATTTGACCTGTTTGCCCCCACGCGTTCTGAAGAACCACCAGTAGTAAAATATAATTTCCAGGAAGAAGAAGACCAGCCATTAGTCGAAAGCGAAACTGAATTGCCTGAATTTACATTCAAACTGGCCGACCCGGAAATGGAAACAATTATTAATTTTGAAGCAGCGGTTGAGGATGAGGTAGTTGAACCTGAACCCACGCCCGTAATTAACGCGGATGAGCATAAAACAGACGAATCAATAGAGGAGCAGTTGCGCAAATCGCGCGAGCGTATTATGCGACTAAAAGACCTGAGCATGAAACTGCGCAGCGGCAATATACAGGAACTGGAAAATGTGCCTGCCTACAAACGCAAGGAAGTAGCCCTGCAGGACACACCGCCATCAGATGAAAGCCAGGTATCACGTTTCTCTTTATTGGCTGACGATGAAGGAAAAATAGAGATACGCGACAGCAATTCATTTTTGCATGATAATGTAGATTAGGTTATGGATGATGGTTCATAGTTCATAGTAATTTGAGGAGATGCTTTGTTAGGTGCCTCCTTTTTTATTTAACGGGCCGTACCACCGACTTAAACAAACTATGAACCATGAGCCATCAACCATGAACTATATAAAAACCTTATATTTGCAAATTGACAATAAATAGAGGAGTACGATTTGGATTTATTTGATAAGATTTCGAGCAGTATGGGCGGCCCGCTGGGGCAGCATCAAAAATGGTCGCACGGCTATTTTTCATACCCGCGGCTGGAGGGTGATATAGGCCCGCACATGTTATTTAACGGGAAGGAGCATTTAGTTTGGAGCCTCAATAATTACCTCGGCTTGGCCAATCATCCCGAAGTTAGGGAAGCAGACGCTAATGGTGCCGCCGATTACGGAATGGCATACCCAATGGGCGCGCGTATGATGTCGGGCAATTCCGTACACCACGAAGAGCTGGAAAACAACCTGGCCGCATTTGTTGGCAAGCCTGATGCTTTCCTGCTTAATTATGGCTACCAGGGCATGATATCGATAATTGATTCGCTGATTAACCGTAATGATGTAATAGTTTATGATGCTGAGTCGCACGCCTGTATTATTGATGGGTTGCGTATGCACATGGGCAAGCGCTTTGTTTACCAGCACAACGACCTGGAAAGCTGCGAAAAGCAGCTGGAGCGTGCTACCCGTTTGGCTGAGCAAACCGGCGGCGGCATACTGCTGATAACCGAAGGTGTTTTCGGCATGTCGGGGGCGCAGGGTAAACTGAAAAAGATTATTGCGCTAAAAAAGAAATTTGATTTCCGCATACTGGTTGATGATGCACATGGCTTTGGTACCATGGGCCGAACCGGTGCGGGTACCCATGAAGAGCAGGATTGTATTGATGGCGTGGATGTTTATTTTGCCACGTTCGCCAAATCAATGGCGGGAATAGGCGCGTTTGTTGCCGGCGAAAAGGAAGTAATTGATTACCTGCGGTATAATATGCGGTCGCAAATATTTGCCAAAGCCTTACCTATGCCCATGGTAATGGGTCTGAAAAAACGGTTCGAATTGCTTAAATCTCAACCGCAACTACGCGAAAAACTATGGTTGATATCTTCAGCCCTGCAAAAAGGCTTAAAAGAACGCGGATTTGATATCGGCGTTACCAATACTATGGTTACACCGGTATTTTTAAAAGGCGAGTTGCAGGAAGCCACCGCGCTGACCCGCGACCTGCGCGAAAATTATGGTATATTTTGTTCTATCGTTATATACCCTGTGGTGCCAAAAGGGGTAATATTGCTGCGTTTGATCCCCACCGCCGCGCATTCGTTGGAAGATGTGCAACGCACCCTCGACGCTTACAGCGAAATGGGCGAAAAATTAAATGCGGGGTATTATAAAAAAAACAAAGTAGCTGTATAATTAAGCGCCGCCTGCAATAAATATAACAATAAGCTCCTGCGATAAATACGCGGGAGTTTTTTGTTTAGTGAAGTATGATTTCAGTAACAAATATTGGCCTAAATATCATTTGTAAAAAATATCCGGAGAGCGATTTATTATAATATTAAGTAAATAGCGGTTTTTGAGCCAAAATGCCCTTAAATGTGGAAAAAAAGCCTTTTAAAGTCTATATATTTATGGGGTAAAAATTTTTTTTTTCAATAAAAACATTTTAGATTAGCTTTTACAAAACAAGAACCGCAATAATTTTAAAAGGAGAAATTAAATGAAAAAATTTACTGAAGTAAAAAGCCTGATCGCCTCGCTCGAAGCGGATGCCGACAAGTTTTACAACAAGGGTAATAGTGCAGCCGGTACCCGCGTACGTAAAGGGATGCAAGATCTAAAAAATTTAGCCCAATCCATTCGTTTAGAAGTTCAGGAAGCAAAAAACAAAGCTTAATAACCTAATTTCTTTTAGCTTATCAGTAAAAGCCCGGCTGCACGCAGCAGGGTTTTTTTATAGTACTGCCGTAATACTTTGTGTTTCACTAATGATTTTTTCAGCAGTATAACTGCTAACCTGTACCAGGGGCAGCCGTACCGAATCGCCGCAAATGCCTATTTGTTTTAGTGCTATTTTTACACCCGCCGGGCTGCCTTCCACAAAACATAACCGGGTAAAATCAATCAGCTTAAAATGTAATTTTTGCGCAGCTTTGTAATCATTAGCCAGGCAAAGCCGTATCATATCCGAAGTTTGGCGCGGTAACGCATTGCCAATAACCGATATAACGCCAACGGCGCCTAACGCCATCATAGGCAAAGTAATAGGGTCGTCGCCAGATATCACTAAAAAATCTTCCGGCTTATCGCGCATGATCTGGTTGAGCTGGTCGAAATTACCAGATGCTTCTTTAATGCCGATTATATTTTTAAAATCATGGGCCAGCCTCACCGTAGTATCGGCGCTTACATTGCTGCCGGTACGGCCCGGTACGTTATATAAAATTAAGGGTAGCGGCGAGCATTCAGCAATTGCTTTATAATGCTGGTAAATGCCTTCTTGTGTTGGTTTATTATATGCCGGGCTTACGGATAATATGGCATCATAACCGGTAATATCAAACTTTTTTACCTGTTCAACAACTTCGGCGGTATTATTACCCCCTATACCCGCCACCAAATTTACCCGGCCCTTAACAATATCAGCGATAAAGGCCCATACCTGCTTCTTTTCTTCGGAATTCAATGTGGCGCTTTCGCCGGTTGTACCTATCGGCACGAGGTATTCTACCCCGCCATCAATTAAATAATTGATGAGGCTTTCAAGCCCGTTATAATCCACTTGTCCGTCTGCATGAAAAGGGGTAACAATAGCTATCCCTGTTCCGTAAAATTTATTCATATTAATTAGTAAAGGGTGCAAAGGTAATAATTTGTTTATAGATTGGTTCATAGTTGGTGGTTCATAGTTCATGGTTGATGGTTCATAGTTGATAGCAAGCCCTTACACAGTAACACCATGAACCATGAACCATGAACCATCAACCAACCCACACCATGAACCATGATCTATGAACCACCAACTATAAGCTAATCGCCAACCTGAAAGCCGAATGTATATTGCTGCCGCTGTTATACGACGTTCCGTAAAGCAGTTTTACATTGAGGTATTGAAGGCCAAAGCCTAATTCGTAATAATTTTTTAGTTCTGGCGTGGTAAGGTAGTTAAGATGCACAATTTCCTGTAGTTTTAGTTGCCTGATGCCGGGAATTTTATTGGTAATGAACCCCGAAAAATTATGTTCCAGGTGGGCCTCAAAATACTCGGTACGGGTGCTGTAGGTATAGTAATTAAGCAATAAAAAGGCACTAATGCCGCCCCGGTAAAAAAAACCCTCGTTTCCCCTGAACTGGTTGTAATCAGGATAATATAAACTGTTGGCCGTTAAAAATTTACCCGCCCCGGCAAAAAATGAAGTCCACCCATAAATACCCATACTTATATTTGATTTGGATATATCGGCCGACAGCAGATCATAATCCACATCCGAACCCAATATATTTTTAATGCCTTTAGTGAAGTTTAAACCAATAGTAGGATAGGCCGATGGCAGGTAATGTTTTCCATTAGGATAAGTGTCATATTTGCTGCTAAAATCATAGCTGGTGCGCAGGTTGATAGTGAACGCCTGATTTTCAGGAAATAGTGGATCATCCTGCGTGGGCAATAAGGGGTTATTAGACGTAAACACCCCGTTTTTTGGATTGAAAAAGCTAAACGACGATGTATTTGGAAGCCAGTTTCGATTGGCCCACTCAACAGCCGCGCTGGCCAGCCACCCGCCGCTTATGCGCCCCGAAAATGAGGCGGAAGCAAATTGCTTTTGATAAAATTTTTCATAATTCTGCTTTACAAAAAGGCCATGAAGCGTGTTTGATAGGGTGGAAATCGGATCAAGATTATTCAGGTCAACCACATCCGACCCTGCGTTAAGCCCAAGCGCGAATTGATCAACCGGGATAACGGCATTAATATGGCTGTTGAACAGGTGGTCGGAAAAACCGTAGCGAACATTCGCCCCAATTCTAAAAAAGCGGTTATTTATGGTATCTATCCGTTTGGTAAATGAAGCGCCGTAATTGATGGCAAAACCCTCTACGGTATTGAACAGGAGCGACCCCAATATAGGATCGAAATGATAATATTCCCGTTTATAACGGTCCCTGATATTAACGCCGCGTAATAATATAAGACGGGATAATTTGAACTTATTATTTACCCTGTCGATCGAATCCATATACGGTTTTGATTCGCGTTTTTCTGCCAGCGCTTCTTTCTTTTTATAATCTGTTTTTTCTTCATCGGTTAGCGGAATGGGTCGTTCCTGGTCCCAATAAGCACTGTCTTTTTTATTAATGCCCCTGGTAATGCGCAATACCTCGTTAAAGTCTTTTTTATTAAAAGCGGGATCGAGGTCGTAGTTTTTATAAACCGAAATAAAATATCCACCCAATTTGAAGCCAAATAAGCCCCCGGTAAAATCAAACCTGGCGGTAGAAGTCATCCAGCCTTTGTTGCTTACCGGCACAAACTGCTGACTTATTTTTAGCGTATCTAATAAACTGATATTTGCTTTTTTAGTGATGTACAGGTCAAGGTCGACCAGGCGCCAGCTATCACCCTGTATATACACGTAGCCTTCGAAGCAGGGGTCGTGCTCACGGCGGGGGATAACCTGTATTTTATTAACCGTTTTTCCATTTTCAACGGTTTCGCCTATCAGCTTATACTTGTAATAAAATAAGGCGTTATCCGCTATCGGCGATATCAGCGGCCTCAGGCTTATTTCACTCCAATTTTGAAAGTTTTCATAAAAATTAACCTTCATATCGGTTGCCCGGTTAAAGCTGAATGCCCGGTTGCTGCCCGATACTTTTGATGATATCATTTCCTCATGCACCTGGTCGGGGTACATAAAGCTGTATTTTGATTCGGATTCCGACAGGTACACAATTCCCCTCCGGTTGGAGTCGAGGCCTATCTGGCGCCCTATTTGGCTAATATCCTGCCCCAAAAACTTTTTAGGCGCGTCAAGCAATTTTTGCAGCCCTTTAATATATACTTCGCAGGTGTATGCTCTTACTTCGCTGAGGTAGGCTTTTCGTTTTTTTATGGCTTTGCGGATAATGGCATAAGCAGGGTCTTCGCCGTTGGCTGTGATGGATACTGTTTGTAACTGGTAAATTTCGTTACTAAGTATAACATTGATTGTTTTATTTTGACTTAGATCGGCCTTGCGGGTTTCCAGTTTATAACCAACCGCTTTATATTGAATTACATATTGGCCCGGTTTTAACGGCAGCGAATAATCGCCCTCGCTATTGGCTGATACGCCCTGTGTGGTGTTTTGAATGTATACGCTGGCGAATGGAACGGGTTTGCCGCTTTCATCAGTGATCTTGCCGCTTACGGTAACCTGTTGGGCCAAAACGCCTGAACATATCAAAAAAAACAGGATAAATATTAAGGCTGACCGCATCAATGACAGGATTTACGGCTAAGATGTATTTTATTTAGCAATTGTTACTAATTGGTGTTGTTAAATTATTGTTAAACCAATCCCTGTCGGATCTCATTAACCTATCATCCCCAGCAATTCTTCGTCGCTAATAATAGGGATATTTAGTTTTTGAGCTTTTTCAAGTTTGGCGGGGCCCATATTGTCGCCTGCTACCAGGAAATTGAGTTTGGCCGATATGCTGCTTAGTATTTTGCCGCCGTTTTGTTCAATAATATCTTTGAGCTCATCTCTCGATCTTTCGAACGTGCCTGATATGATGAAAGTTTTGCCCGATAGCTTTTCGCTTTGTAAAACCACTTCTTTTTCATCGCTCACAAACTGTAGTCCCTGTGCTTTAAGCTGCTCAATTTCTTCGCGGTGCTTTTCATTACCAAAATATTCTACCAGGCTTTGGGCTATGCGGTCGCCAATTTCTTCGGCAACTACCAGTTCATCAAATGTGGCAGCCATCAAATTATCAATGGTTTTAAAATGATGAGCGAGTTTTTTAGCCACCGTTTCGCCAATGTAGCGTATGCCTAAACCAAACAGCACTTTCTCAAAGGGCATTTGCTTCGACTTTTTAATACCATCCAGCATATTATTGATGGATTTTTCGCCAAAGCGCTCCATTTTTTTTAACTCATCAATATGCTCGTGTAAAGTGTACAGATCACGGATGTGTCTTATAAAACCCCTTTGATAAAGCGTTTCAATGGTTTCGTCACCCAGTCCGTCAATATTCATGGCTTTGCGGCCAATAAAGTGCTGTATTTTCCCCACAATCTGTGGCGGGCAGCCTTCATCATTAGGGCAATAAAAAGCGGCCTCGCCCTCCTGCCGTTCTAATAAAGTACCGCAGGCGGGGCAATGTGTAACATACTGTATTGCCGGTGCAGAAGCGTCGCGTTTCTCTAAATTTACACTGATGATTTTGGGTATGATCTCGCCGCCCTTTTCTACATATACCCAGTCGCCCTGGTGAAGGTCGAGCCGCAATATTTCGTTGGCATTGTGCAGGGTTGCGCGTTTTACGGTAGTCCCGGCTAACAATACCGGCTTTAAATTGGCAACGGGGGTAACGGCGCCTGTGCGGCCAACCTGGTAGCTTACGCCAAGCAATTCGGTCTGTACCTGTTCGGCTTTAAATTTATAGGATATGGCCCAGCGCGGCGATTTGGCCGTAAAGCCCAGCTCTTGCTGCTGGTCGAAACTATTAACCTTAATTACAATACCGTCAATATCATAGCTTAACCCGAAGCGTTTTTTATCCCATTCGACTATAAAGGCAAATACACCGTCGATATTATTGCAAAGACGGCTATGTTCATTTACCTGGAAACCCCAGCTTTTTACCGCCTGTAGGCTTTCCCAATGGGTTTTAAAATAAGGCTTATCGGTGTATAAAAAATATAAAAAGCAATCCAATGGCCGCTTAGCCACCTCGCCCGAATCCTGCAACTTAACAGTACCCGAAGCAAAGTTGCGCGGATTAGCATAGGGCGGCTCGCCGTTCTCCATACGCTCTTCGTTCAGCCGTTCAAATGCCTTGAGGTGCATAAACACTTCGCCGCGTATCTCAAAATCGTCAGGGTAATTGCCTGGGTGCAGGCGCTTGGGTATAGTTTGTATGGTGCGTACATTGGTGGTTACATCATCGCCCTGGGTGCCGTCGCCGCGGGTTACCGCACGCACCAGCTTTCCTTGCTCATAGGTAAGGCTCATAGAGAGGCCGTCGAACTTTAGTTCGCATACATATTCAAAATTATCGCCAATAGCCTTGCGGATGCGCTGGTCGAAATCAAGCAGATCCTGCTCATTGTAGGTGTTGCCTAATGATAGCATCGGCCAGCGATGCTTCACTGTTTGAAACTCTTTTGTAATAAAACCGCCTACCTTTTGCGTGGGCGAATCCGGGTCGGCAAATTCAGGGAACTGCCTTTCGAGCGCGGCCAATGCTTCCAGCTTTTTATCAAATTCGAAATCGGAAATTGCGGGCATAGCCAGCACATAGTAATTGTAGCTATGCTGTTTTAGCTCTGCCGATAAGTTTTCTATTTGTTTTTTAGCTTCTGCCGGTGACATGGAGCGAAGATAATAAATTGATCGATCAGGATGTCCGCGAATATTATTTTTATCAAAACTTTTGGATAAAAAAACAAACCCGGGAACAAATCAAAACCTGACAATTTTTTTTAGTTTTGGGGTTCCAATTATAAAATTATTATATGAAAAAGATTGCCCAAATTTTAATTGTATTAATTACAGTGTCACTGCTTGGTATTACAGCCGGTAAAGCACAAGTTGTCGTTCCCAAAATTCCTCCGTTTCACCCGGAAAAAAGAATGCGCCAGCCTTCACCTAAACACGTCTGGATTCCCCAGGAATGGGATCCGTTTGCACATGGCATGCATGGAAATTATATGCCGGGTTTTTGGGAAGTGCCGCCGCGCGCGGGATTAGTATGGATACCCGGCCGCTGGCAAAAAGTTCCGAAAGGCTACACCTGGGCCGGCGGACACTGGAAATAATCCTGTTTTAAAAGAACATTTGATCGCCCCGCTATTCATGTTTAAGATGAAATAACGGGGCGATTTTTTTGCATAAAATTTAAACTTTTTTGATTCGTGGCTGTCATTAATATTGTGATGGGTTTAAAACCCATCACAATATTAAATTAAACATTTACCATTATGAAAAAACTAAAGAAAATCTTGTTTTTAGTAACAGTTATATCGTTGTTTGCGGTTGCTTACAGCGATGCACAAATTGTAGTAAGGGCCCGCCTTTATCATCACGGCCGTGTAATAAGGCCCGAGCGCCCCTCGGAGCGCCATGTTTGGGTTGACGGAGAATGGGTGCCACAGGGAAATACTTATGTAGAACGCCCCGGTTATTGGGCAGAACCCCCACGTCCGGGAGGTATTTGGGTAGCTGGTCGCTGGGCTCATCGGCGAGGTGGATATGTCTGGATAGGCGGGCATTGGAGGTAAAGTCCCTCTAAACCTGCCTGTCGGCAGGCAGGTCTCCCCCGGTAGGGGAGACTTTCTAAATCCGTATTAATAGGAAAAAGCCTTAGTGAATTTTTAAAATTTCCTAAGGCTTTTTTATTTAGGGATAATCGTATCATTGTTATAATGAAACGCTTATTCACTAACCTTACTTTCCAGGTACTTATCGCCATTATACTGGGCATTATTGTCGGGCTGTATTTTAAACCCTTCGCGCCTACGGCCCAGGTTATCAGCAAAACGTTTATCAGCCTTATTACCATG
>CAISKH010000463.1 GCA_903885865.1 uncultured Mucilaginibacter sp. | reverse complement strand
TATGATGGTTAGCCTTGCCTACCAATACGCCATACATATAAATTTCCTGGCCCTCATCAAGGTCGGTTATTGTAAACTTATGTTTGGCAGCCACGTCGGTTACCAGCGTGATGTTATCGCCATTAAATGGCACTACTGTTCCTTTGGCGATATCCTGTAAAGCAACCAGCACATTATCATGCGGGTGTATTTGTAAAAAGGTATTAATAGTATCGGTCATTACGTTTGCACAAAATTATAGATCAAAAACTTTTTTCATCAGCACCCACTTTTCGCCTGGTTTTGAGCCGGGAATGGCTTGTTGATATTTCCACATCAGGTTTTCCCATTCCTGCACCGTGGCATTACCGGCATCCATAGCGCCTTTTTTATCAAAACTAAACGTATCATCCGTTTCCATGATCATAAACATCCGGTTAAAGCAGCGCCATATTTCCATATGTGTAATGCCTGACTCTACAATGCTTTTATGTATCTCCGGCCAAATGGCTTCATGATATTTTTCATATTCGGCGATGAGTTGCGGATCATCCTTCAAGTCTAATGCTAAACAGTATCTATTCATAGTTTATATCGTTATTTTTACAACCTTATGCCCTTTAAGGCCATAATAAAGCACGACAAAGAAACATAGCAATGGGACTATATAGGCCATTTGTATGCTTCCGGTCCTGTCAGAAACCAGGCCCATGAGTAATGGCGCTACGCCACCGCCGATGATAGACATAACCAGGAATGACGATGCTATTTTTGTTTCTTCGCCCAGGCCTTTTATACCCAATGCAAATATAGTTGGGAACATGATCGACATAAAGAACGGCACAGCCATTATAGCGTACAATGCAACATTGCCATGAGTAGTTAAAGCAGTGAGTAACAGCAAAATATTTATTACGGCATAAATACTTAACAAACGCGCCGGTTCAATAAACCTCATAAAAAATGTGCCTGCAAAACGGCCTACCATAAAACCTACCATTGCTATCGAGCCCCATAAAAACGCGGCATCTTTTTCGCCAACGGCTGCTACAAATTTTGAGTAACGTATAAAAAAACTACCTACGCCAACCTGTGCGCCAACATAAAAAAATTGCGCCACAACAGCCCATGCCAAATGACGATGTTTTAATACGCGTATAGAGAAATCAGTTCCGGGCGAATGGCTGCCAACCGCGCTATCGTCTTCTTTAACATTAGGTAAATGTGTAAAAACAAAAAGCAGGATCAATATAATAACCGCTCCGCCCATAATCATATAAGGGACCTTCACTGTATTTGCTTCTGATTGTAAATAGGCCGCTAGCTGACCGGCAGACATGCTTTTCAATTCAGCCGGGGTATGCTCAATACCTGAGAGGATAAATTTGCCGCCAACAATGGGCGCTACAAAGGCCCCTACCCCGTTAAATGATTGCGCGAAATTTAACCGCTGGGTTGATGTTTCTTTATCGCCTAAAATGGATATGTAAGGATTGGCTACCGTCTCTAAAAATGTTGCGCCGCTGGCAATTATAAAAAGCGCAAATAAAAAGAAGGTATAACTATGCGCGGTGGCAGCCGGGATAAATAAAAAAGCGCCGACAGCGTACAGTATCAAACCTAAAATAATACCACTTTTATAGCTATACTTATGCATAAATAACCCTGCCGGTATGGCTATCAAAAAATAACCCAAATAAACGGCCGAATCAATAAATGATGATTGCGTATCGGTTAACTGGCATGCCTTTTTTAAGTGCGGGATAAGAATAGGGTTAGTATTGTGCAGGAACGCCCATAAAAAAAACAGCGACGTAACTAAAATGAACGGGAATAAATATTTATTTTTTGACATAATGATATTGGATTGGTTGCATAATTGGTTATAGCAAAGAAAGCATTTTTCGATAATAAAACAGTTGATTTTTAGCTTTTTTATGCCCGAAAATTTATTATGCGCACAATTACTTCATATTTTAGAAAATGGCAGGACAAGAAGGGTTGAATTAAAACAAGATCATTCCTTCTTTTCGAGCTTCTCCTCTTCATTTTCACATTGGAGCCTTTCCTTTTTTATATCCACTTTTATTAAAGCAAAAAGGCTCATATAGATATTGGCTACCCAAACTAAGGCGAATCCCGCTAAGAGATAACCGCGCCAATCGTCTATTAAAAGTTTATAGCCGGTTAGCAGGAGCATTATTACAGTTACATAATGGCTAAAGCAGTATTCACAGGTAAAAAGATAGAAGAATTTGCGGCCTAGCAGGGTTTTACGGACGTTGCTCTGTTTAATGCAGTATTCGCGGGGCTCTCTGAATACTTCCTCGTGCGTAACTGTCCAGGCAATGCAGGCAACGGGTATGGCTATTAAAAAAAGCCAGGCAGTTTGGGTGGATAGCGGCATCATGCAAATGCTACAATTATACAGGGCAAAAGTTTCAATTAACCGTATTTCAACCATAACGATGGGTTTAAAACCCATCGTTATGGTTGAATATTATTTTCTTTAAGTATTTTCGGGAACCAAAAAACGCTCATGATCGAACTGCCTGTCTATACCAAATCACAACTGGCCCTGCGCAACGGGCAGGAAAAACCCGAAGTATGGATAGCTTACAAAGGGATTATTTATGATGTAACCCTAAGCCGCTTATGGTTCAACGGCAAACACTACGAACACTGGGCCGGCCAGGACCTCACCCATGAATTAGGCGATGCCCCGCATGATGAATGGGTGTTTCAAAATTTTGACGTGATAGGAAGGTTAGGATAAGTCGGAACGCGAAATGCCGATTGCGGAAGTATTATATTCATTCCGCAATCGACATTTCGCATTCCGACATAAATTACTTTATTTCAAACGCTGATAAATGCACAAACTCCTGCACACGTGCGGCTATTTCCTTTTCGGTTAAATTTCTGATCTTTTCTGTTCCGAATTTCTCTACACAAAACGATGCCAATGCTGAACCATAGATAATAGCATTTTTCATATTATTGAAACTCACGGTACCAACTTTGGCCATATAACCAATAAAACCGCCGGCAAAGGTGTCGCCGGCACCTGTGGGGTCAAATACTTCAGCTAAAGGCAATGCCGGGGCCGAAAATATTTTATCCTCGTGAAACAGCAGCGCGCCATGTTCGCCTTTTTTAATGATCAAATATTTTGGGCCCATTGTCAATATTTTACGGGCAGCCTTAACCAGCGAGTATTCGCCTGATAACTGGCGGGCCTCGGCGTCGTTAATAGTTAATACATCTATTAGTTTTATGGTTGCCAGCAGATCGTCCATCGCAATATCCATCCAGAAATTCATGGTATCCATCACGATCAGTTTCGGACGTTTTGTTAAGCGACTTATAACCGTTTGCTGCACTTGCGGTGTGAGGTTACCCAACATCAGGTATTCGCAATCCTGGTAATTATCGGGGATGATGGGATCAAAATCGGCTAATACATTTAATTCAGTTATCAACGTATCGCGGCTGTTCATATCATTGTGGTATTTGCCGCTCCAAAAAAACGATTTCTCACCTTTTTTTATTTGCAATCCTTCGGTATCGATGTGGTGATTATTAAAATCAGCTATTTCTTCTGCCGGGAAATCGTCACCTACCACAGCAACAATTTTCACTTTATCATAAAAATAGGATGCCGCGAGGCTTGCAAACGTGGCCGCACCACCAACAATTTTATCCGTTTTACCAAAAGGCGTTTCAATAGCGTCAAACGCTACACTACCAATAACTACTAAACTCATTTAATATGTTTTTAAATTTTTTGACGCAAATATTGTGAAATAAGCGCAGAAATCATACTTTTGCACACTCCAAACCGGAAAATGATTCCTGAGTAGCTCAGCCGGTTAGAGCATCTGACTGTTAATCAGAGGGTCGCTGGTTCGAGCCCAGCCTCAGGAGCCTGAAAATCAATGATTTAACCCAACTCTGGCGAGTAGGGTTTTTTTATTCTCACACATTTCTCACACATTTTCTTATTTCTTGAATTTATTCAGAATCCGCTTTATAATAAAATTCATCGCTATTCTGTTTAATTTATTAGTTTATAGAAGACGGATCTGTTCAGATATTTATAATTTCGTAGAATAAACGATATTTTTCTACTAATCCTTTCACATTATGTTTTCCGGTTTTAATTTATCATTTGATACAGTTGATAAGGTGGAGATTCTGATGAACCAGACCACCCGATTCCGGCGCAAGCTGACCACCAATTCCGGGGCAAATTGACCAGGGGATTCCGGTGGAAACTGACCACCCTAAACGTGTAGTAAATGCTGT
>CAISKH010000462.1 GCA_903885865.1 uncultured Mucilaginibacter sp. | reverse complement strand
TTTCACCAACCCGAACGACCAAACAAACGCCGAACTTGACCTGCTGATGCTGACACAAGGATACCGTTGTTTTGAGTGGAAAAAGATATTGGCCGGCGATGGCTCTAAACCTGCTTACCTGCCGGAAATGGGATTGAGCTTATCGGGCACTGTTACAACACCGGCGGGGAAGCCTGTAGCGAACGGAAAGATCAAGCTAATTTCTGTAAAAGAATCTTTTGTTACCGATACTTTAACCAATGCTGACGGGGATTTTACATTTACCAATATCGACCTGTCGGATACCACCAAATTGGTCATCAATGCGAAAAAGGCAAACGGGAGCAATAATGTAAAAATTGTGGTAAAAGATCATAGTTATCCACCTGTATATAAAAACGAAAGGTCCGGCCCTTACCCGGTCAAAGATATGCCGGAGCTGGTAAAAGAGGCTATGGTGCAAACCTATATTGCCGGGCAAAACAATGTACGCACCGACTCCATGAACAAAGGCAGGCTGCTGAAAGAGGTTAAAATAAAAGGCAGAAAGAACACTTATTCAAACCCGAGATATTCCGACCATGCCGATGAAGTAATTCTGGGCGAAGATATAACGGAGGGTGGTATGTTAGCTTCTGTTCTACCATTTAATACGGCATTTATAACGTGGAGGAATGGAATACCTTATAGTAATCGTAATCATGGACCCGCAAAACCAATGGCCGTAATAGTTGACGGCGTGATGCAAGACTCATCCATTCTTAACCAGATTGCTGGAGAAGATGTTTACCGCATTGAAGTAGTAAGGAGTACCGCCTATTTAGCCACTTATGGGTCAAATGCGCTACAAGGCGCCTTAGTTATCACTTTAAGGCACGGTGTAAGGAAGTATAAGGATGACAATGAAACGGTTAACGGTTTAATTACCTATCAGTTTAACGGCTACTACAAGGCCCGTGAGTTTTACTCTCCTAAATATGAACTAAAAAATACCCAGCCAATTAACGATGAGTGTAAAACCATCTATTGGAATCCTAACATCATCACCGATGCAAAGGGCAAAGCCACTATTGAGTATTTTAATACCGCAGGCAAAGGCAATTACCGGGTGGTTATTGAGGGAATTGATGGCGATGGCAATTTGGGCAGAAATATTTACAAATATAAGGTAGAATAATTACACCGAAAACGATGTCCCGCAACCACAGGTGCTAGCCGCGTTAGGGTTGTTAAAGGTAAAACCGCGCGCATTCAAGCCATCCTGGAAATTAATTTGCATACCCATCAGGTACAGGCCATGCGCTTTATGCATAAAAACCCGCAGGCCGTCTATCACAAATTCCTGGTCGCCTTCTTTGTTCTGGTCGAAGCCCAGTACATAACTCATTCCCGAACAGCCGCCGCCCTCTACGCCAATGCGCAGGCCAAAATCGGTGCCTATCTCTTGCTGATCTCTTAATTTAAAAAGTTCTTTAACGGCGCCTTCTGTAAAGGTTACCGGTGCGGGTGCAGTTTCAACAGCAGTGCTCATCTTATTTTTAATTAACTACACAAATATAAGGTAGAATGCGGATTTTTGTTCGGGTCGCAATATTTATGACCTGCGCTTAACATTATCAACATGGTACTTTATCCTTATTTATTAGATATTATAAAATATACGGTTGCCGGTTTGGGTGTGGTATGGATAGCTTTTTACCTTATTAAGCCTTACCTTGACCGATCAGAAAGCATACAGTTGGCCGAGCTAAAAAAAACCATCAGCAGCCAAACGCTGCCTTTGCGGCTGCAGGCCTATGAGCGCGTGGTATTATTTATTGAACGGATAAACCCCGCCAATATGCTGCTGCGCTTAAATGACCCGGCTTACTCGGCTGCCGAATTACATATGCATATAGTTGCCGAATTACGCAATGAATATCAGCATAACGTTACCCAGCAAATTTACGTGAGCAGCAATGCCTGGGCCGTAGTAAAACGGTTAAAGGATGATACCTTAGGCATAGTAAACAACGCGGTTAAAGCCTTGCCCGCTACCGCCACGGGGCTTGAACTAAGCAAAACCATACTGGCGCATTTAAGCCACCTCGACGACAATCCATATGATATAGGCCTAAACCTGATCCGAAAGGACATGGAAAGATTATTTTAATTTGAGAATGTGTTAATTTGAAGACTTGAAAATCACGTTATGATTTATAAAACAACATTTTCAAATTAACGCATCTTCAAATTTTCAAATTAACAAGTATGCCGGGTAAAAAAATAACAACCACATCGGGTATTGAAATTAAGGAGGTGTATACCGGCCCGTCAACAATGAATGAGCTGCCCGGCGAATACCCATATACCCGGGGTATTCAGAAGGATATGTACCGGGGCAAACCCTGGACCATGCGCCAGTACGCCGGCTTTTCAACAGCCACCGAATCAAACAAACGCTACCATTACCTTTTAAGCCAGGGCACCATGGGGCTATCGGTAGCTTTCGACCTGCCAACGCAAATAGGCTATGACTCAGACCATGAACTGGCCGATGGTGAAGTAGGCAAGGCAGGCGTAGCCATTGACTCACTAAAAGATATAGAAATTTTATTCGACGGTATTGAGCTGGCAAAAATTACCACCTCGATGACCATTAACGCCACCGCGCCTATTTTGCTGGCCATGTATATCGCATTAGCAAAAAAACAGGGGGCCGATCTGCGGCAATTATCAGGCACCGTACAGAACGATATATTAAAAGAGTATGCCGCACGTGGCACTTATATCTATCCTCCCGGGCCCTCCATGCGGCTGATAACTGATGTGTTTGAATATTGTAGTAAGGAAGTGCCTAAGTGGAACACCATATCCGTATCGGGCTACCATATCCGCGAAGCGGGTTCCACAGCCGTGCAGGAACTGGCCTTTACACTGGCCAATGGCAAGGCTTATTTAAAAGCCGCCTTAACTAAGGGGCTTGATGTAAACGTATTTGGTAAACGGGTATCTTTCTTTTTTAATTGCCATAATAATTTTTTCGAAGAGATAGCAAAATTCAGGGCCGCGAGGCGGATGTGGGCGCATATTACCAAAGAACTGGGCGCTACCGATGCAGGCGCACAAAAACTGCGCTTTCATACCCAAACGGGCGGCTCAACCCTAACGGCGCAGCAGCCTATGAATAATATTGTACGGGTGAGCAGCCAGGCGCTGGCTGCGGTATTAGGCGGCACACAGTCATTACATACCAATGGCTACGACGAAGCTATTGCCCTGCCAACCGAGCAGGCCGCGATGATCGCTTTGCGCACCCAACAGATTATCGCTTTTGAGAGCGGCGTTGCCGATACGGTCGACCCATTAGCCGGGTCGTATTTTATAGAAGCCTTAACGGATGAACTGGAGGCCGCCGCACAAAAATATATAGACAAAATTGAAGCCATGGGCGGCTCGGTAAAAGCTATTGAACAGAATTATATCCAGCAGGAGATAGCTAACTCGGCCTACCAATATCAAAACGAAATTGAAAGCGGTGAAAAAATAATAGTAGGGGTGAACCGTTTTGCAGAAGAAGAAAAGCCGTTAAGTAATGTGTTCCGCGTGGACGATGCCATCAGGAAACAACAAACAGAAAGAATTACCGCATTAAAAGCCGAACGGGACAACCCTGCGGTAGTTATTTGCCTGCAAAATTTGAAGACTGCGGCTACCGGAATGCAAAATTTGATGCCTTATATCCTTGCCGCGGTTGAAAATTATGCCACCTTGGGAGAAATTGCCGATACCCTGCGCCATGTTTTTGGTGAATTTTAAGAAAAATTAATTCTATCGATATTGTAGAAATTCCTAAAATTACCCCAATAATACCTTAACGTTAAGAAGATATTAAGCCAAAATATTTGAGGTAATTAATAATAAAACCGCTAAATCAGCGTAAAACGCGAGGTTTACTATTAAAAGGAATATAATGGAGGTCGGTTCATGCGAAATATAACTTTTTATATTCGGATTTTCACAACATAAAGTGGTGTTTTTTTTAAATTTATTTTAATAAAAAGTGAAAAATAAATTTTTTAATTCGCTTTTTTTCTGAATATTCGATGTTCCGTAGCAATCCCAATGAAAGTGCACTGGGGGGTTGAAAATCAATCTTTTATTAAAAATTTTATATGGAAAAAACTTGTACTAACGTTTGGAACAGCTGCCTGCTGATAATAAAAGACAACATCCCCGCCCAAAGCTTTAAAACCTGGTTCGAGCCAATTAAAGCTTTGCGAATGGAAGGCAGTGTTTTAACGATACAAGTCCCCAGTTTATTTTTTTATGAATGGCTTGAAGAACATTACGTTGGCCTGCTGCGTAAAACAATTAAGAAACAATTGGGCGATGACGGACGTTTAGAATATAACATTGTTGTGGAGCAATCATCAGCCAGCAAACCCTATACTACTAATATGCCTTCGAACGGAAATGGCGCAGAGTCGAAAAATCAGTCAATGCCTATTCCTATTTCAATAAATAAGGATATTAAGAACCCGTTTGTAATACCCGGCTTAAAAAAATTGAATGTAGACCCGCAACTTAACCGGCAATATACCTTCGAAAACTTTGTGGAAGGAGACTGTAACCGTTTAGCACGATCAGCAGGATATGCCGTTGCGGCAAAACCGGGCGGTACGTCGTTTAACCCCTTAATGATATATGGCGGCGTTGGATTAGGTAAAACACACCTGGCGCAGGCCATTGGTAATGAAATTAAACGCGCGTTGCCCGATAAGCTGGTACTATATGTATCATGCGAAAAATTTACTCAGCAATTTGTTGATGCCTTAAAGCATAATAATATTAATGATTTTGTGAATTTTTACCAGGCTATTGATGTACTGATAATGGACGATGTGCACAATTTTGCCGGCAAAGAAAAAACGCAGGATTTCTTTTTCCATATTTTCAATCACCTGCACCAATCAGGCAAGCAATTGATCATTACTTCTGACAAGGCGCCTAAGGACCTTGCCGGTCTGGAAGAACGTTTATTGTCAAGGTTTAAATGGGGCCTATCGGCCGACCTGCAGATACCCGACCTGGAAACCAGGATGGCTATCCTTAAAAATAAAACCTACCAGGATGGTATTGAACTGGGCGACGATGTAATTGAATATGTTGCCCACAATATTGATAATAATGTGCGCGAGCTGGAAGGCGCCATGGTATCCTTACTGGCACAATCAACCCTTAACCGTAAGGAGATCGACCTGAACCTGGCCAAGCAGATGCTGAAGAACTTTGTAAAAAATTCTTCGAAAGAAATTTCAATGGAATATATTCAAAACCTGGTTTGCCAGTATTTCGAAGTGCCCATTGATATGGTGAAATCGCAAACCCGCAAACGCGAAATTGTGCAGGCAAGGCAAATATCCATGTACCTGGCAAAGGCGCATACCAAAAGCTCCTTAAAATCTATCGGCCATTTCTTTGGCGGCCGCGACCACTCTACCGTTATCTATGCCTGCCAAACGGTTGAGGACCTGATAGACACCGACAAAAAATTCAAAGGCTATGTTGCGGATATACAGAAGAAGTTGAAAATGTCGTAAAGAATTTCGCTTACCAGCCGCAAGGAATTCAGATTTTATTAGACGCAATATTTTTGCGTCTTTTTTTATGTTTAATTTTTTTACATTAGTATATGAAGAAATTTATCATCC
>CAISKH010000461.1 GCA_903885865.1 uncultured Mucilaginibacter sp. | reverse complement strand
GAGCCAACTGTACGGCAGGCAGGCGCTTTAAAAAAAAGCTCGGGACGGTCGGCATTGTAAACCCGGTCGTAAAAGGTACCGCCCCCGGCATCTTTCGATTCTTCTATACGCGCGGTGCGGCTGCGGAAATACGTTACGCCCGACGCCCATACTTCCTGATTAGCGATAGGCGGCAGGAGGCCGGCATTAATGGCGCTTACTAAGGTGCCATCGGCTTTCAAATCTTCTATCTCCCCGCTTACTTTTTGAAAAAGATATTGCCGGTTAATATAGGTATCCCAATTTGTTTCATTGGATAGATAAAACTGCTCATCATTGTTGATAATGATGCCCCTTTTTGTGTTGTATATCTTCAATTTATTAAGGCTTAAAATTCGGCTAAATATAGCAGTTTATTGATAATCTATTATTTGCTTATATTTGTATTGAACATTAAATTTTACATCCTATGACAACTATAACTCTTGAGATCTCAGACGAAGTTGCTCAAACTATATATTCAATTGTTAAAAGGGAAGGCGGAAACATTCTTTCTGTTGACGATGGCGGGTTTACAGAAGAAGAATTAAAGTCTGTTAATACAGGCTTAAAAGAGACTATGGGGATAAAAAATGGTTCTATAAAGCCTTTGTCAATGAATGACCTTTGGGATGAATAATACGGTTAACCCAACCCCCGAATTTAAAAGGAATATAAAGCCTCTCGTTAAAAAGTATAGAACGCTTAAAGAAACCATTACAAAACTTGAGCGCGACCTTATAGAAAACCCATACCTGGGTGAATCATATGGCCAGGGGATTTATAAAGTTCGCATTACCAACGAAAGCAAGGGTAAAGGCAAAAGCGGTGGTTTTAGGGTTATATATTATCATCTGACCAAAACTGAAAACGGAATAGCAATGTTGTTATTGAGTATTTTTGATAAGTCAGCAAGATCAACCATAACTAAACAAGAGGCAATAAAAATTCTGAGTAATACATTACAGGAATATCTTCCGGAAAAATAACTCAAAACCGTTCGGTTGACAAATTTCTATAACATTTTCCTTACAAAACCTCATTTTCCCTTATCTGTTATACAAGTGCTTTATGTGTTGCTTTGCAATTGTTATCTTTACAATCCTTATAACCAATAACCCATTATGTTAAGCTACAGGTCAGTTATCAAAATATCAGTTATCGTATTGTTTTCGGCAGCAACTTTTTTATTCGCCTTTACAGGGGATGTTCCTAAAAAGCCCGACGAAAGCCGCTTTACGTCCGTAGCGCTTACCCAACCCGGCGACCTTGACGAGCCCAATTCTTTTGAGGTGCTCAATGATGGCCGTGTTTTTATCACCGAACGCAAGGGGGCCATTAAATTATACGACCCGATAACCAAACAAACAAAAGTAATTGCCACCATCCCTGTAAATACCAAATATACCAGCGCGAAAGGTACAGTAACCGAGGCCGAAGAGGGTCTTTTAGGGCTTACCGTTGACCCTGACTTCGATAAAAATCATTGGTTGTACATTTTTTATTCTCATCCAACCGAAAAAAAATGGATGCTTGCCCGCTGGAAATTTGAGAACGACGCGTTAGTGGCAGGTTCAGAAAAAATATTGCTGCAATTTGAAACCCAACGCGAAGTTTGCTGTCATACCGGCGGCGGTATGACCTGGGATGCCAAACACGACCTTTACCTAACGGTAGGCAATAATACCGGTGCGCTACTCTCCTCATCAACTGATGAGCGCCCTAACAGGGTGCATTGGGATGACCAGCGCGGAACAGCCAATACCAATAGCCTGATAGGAAAAATATTGCGCATACACCCCGAACCTGATGGTACTTATACCGTTCCGCCGGGAAACCTGTTTCCGAAAGGCATGGATAAAACCCGCCCTGAAATTTATACCATGGGCCACCGTAATCCGTGGCGGCCATCAATTGATAGCAAAACAGGCTGGCTGTATTGGGGCGATATAGGTCCGGATCTGACAGAAGACAGCGATATAGGCCCGCAGGGTTATGACGAGCTGAACCAGGCCCGTAAACCGGGATTTTTTGGCTGGCCCTACTTTGTTGGCCCCAATGCCGCCTACCCGATATTCGATTATGTATCGGGCGACATCGGCCCCAAAAAGGACCCTAATAAACCAACCAATACCTCGGTTAATAATACAGGTTTAAAAGAACTGCCGCCGGTAGCGCCACCGTTTATTTATTATCCTTATTCGGCTTCGCCGGAGTTTCCGTTAGTGGGCAGCGGCAGTCGCAGTTCGGTTGGCGGGCCAATTTATCACCGGGCTGACCGCCCCAAAGCCAAACGCCCGTGGCCCGCTTATTACGAAGGCAAATGGCTGGCAACCGACCTGGCCCGCGGCTGGATCATGTCTATCTCTATGAAAGCTAATGGCGATTACCTGGGTATGGAGCAGTTCCTGTCGTCATATCACCCCATCGAGCCAATAGATATGAAATTTGGGCCTGACGGCGACTTGTATGTACTGGAGTATGGCAGCGTTTGGTTTGGCAAAAGCGACAATGCCAAACTGGTGCGGATAGAGTATAACGCGGGTAACCGCAAGCCAACTGTAACGGCATCAACCAGCAAACAGGGCGGCAGCGTGCCGTTAACGCTGACGTTATCATCAGCAGGAACTTACGATGCCGACGGCGATAAACTAACATATAACTGGAAAGTAACCGGCGCGGGCATGCAGCCAAAACTTTATGCCGCCGCTAATCCCGCTCTCACCCTAACCAAACCCGGTGTTTATATGGCCAAATTAACGGTTACCGATATACACGGAGCAAGCAACAGCAAAACCGTAAAAATAATTGCCGGTAACGAAGCACCTGTTGTAAAGATCGATCTGGCAGGTAACAGCTCTTTTTACTTCAATAACAAACCCGTTAATTACGATATAAGCGTGAGCGATAAGGAAGATGGCAGCCTGGCCACGGGGACCATCAAACCATCCGAAGTTTCGGTAAGCATAAATTATACTTCCGAAGGATTTGACATGGAACAGGTGGCACACGAGGAAAGCAGTGTTGATGCCTCTACCCAGTTCGCCGTTGCGCGGGCCCTGATAAGCCATACCGATTGCAAAAACTGCCATAGCATAAACGCGGTGAATGTTGGCCCAAGCTTTACCGATATATCGGCAAAATACAAAGATAACCCCACGGAAATTGAGCGTTTGGCAACTACCATACGCACTGGTGGCAGCGGGCACTGGAACCGACCTATTGCCATGCCGGCCCACCCCGCAATTACGCTGAATGACGCGCATACCATTGTGAATTACATTATTAACATCACCAATAAAAATATCAATACCATGCCGGTAAAGGGCAGTTATACGCCTAAAGCACCTGTTGAAGATAATGGCAACGGAAGTTATATTATTCGCGCGGCGTATACCGACAGGGGGAATAAAAATATTCCGAAACAAACTACCGTATCAACCCTAATTTTGCGT
>CAISKH010000460.1 GCA_903885865.1 uncultured Mucilaginibacter sp. | reverse complement strand
CGGTATAAATACCGGCATAATTAGGGTAATAATAAGTACGTACCCCCCTGCCCACTATGGTTGAGTAACTCACCAGCAAGTCGGGCTGGCGCTGGTTGAGTGTTAATCCTTTATTTGTCAGCGCTGCTGTAGCCGCATCTTTAATTTTAGCATCAGCAACAAGGTTGGTATTTGCCTTATTGTTATCGCGCGCCATTGGCATCCATGCAAAAGTGCGGTACCTGCTTAAATTGGTCCGGTTTAAACCTGCAACATAATAATCGTAACTGGTACAAGCTGACAAACCCGATACCATTAAAATTATTACTGCGGCATAAATTAATTTTTTCATAGCTGGTTTCTCATTTTTAGATATTCTATTAGACAAGTTACTAATAAAAGGTTTAAGCCAAATTAAATTTTTTCACTTTATTATTATTAAACTTAATTTGACAATCAAAAAATCGCACATTTGCTATCCTGATCGTCACGATGGCCCGACAGCTGCCGGGACCGGGATGACCATTTAGTTAAGGATAATGAGCCAATACTTTATCATAGATTTCGACAGCACATTTACACAGGTTGAGGCATTAGATGAACTTGCCCGCATATCACTCAAAAACCATCCCGACAGGGAAAAAATATACAAACAGATAGAAGACCTTACCAATGCTTCTATGGAGGGCAGGTTATCATTTAGCCAAAGCCTTGAGGCGCGCGTTAAACTTTTACAGGCCAACCGCGAGCATTTAAAACAACTGATAACACATTTAAAGAAAAAGGTTTCTACCTCATTTTCACGCAACACTATATTCTTTAAAAATCACCAGGATGAGGTGTTGATCGTATCGGGCGGGTTTAAGGAGTTTATTATCCCCGTGGTTACCGAGTATCAAATTAAAAAAGAAAACATTTATGCCAATACCTTTGAGTTTGACGACGAAGGCAACATTATTGGTTACGACCGGACGAACCCCCTATCGCAAGAAGGCGGCAAAGTAAAGCTGTTAAAGGAACTTAAACTGGAAGGCGATATTTATGGCATTGGCGATGGTTATTCTGATTTTCAGCTAAAAGAATCGGGCATGATCAAAAAGTTTTTCGCGTTTACAGAGAATATTGAACGGAAATCTGTAGCCGAAAGGGCCGACCATATTACGCCCAGCTTTGACGAGTTTTTATATATCAATAAGCTGCCACGCGCTATATCATACCCGAAAAACCGTATTAAATGTTTGGTTGTGGGTAATATTGAAGAAGAAGCTTTGGCACAAATACGTAAAGAAGGTTATAATGTGCGCCAGCGCGACAGTGTAGAAGAAAAATACCTGGAAGAAGCGGGCATATTGTTTTGTGACGAAGAAAACCAGCCCACGGCAGAGCAGGTACAAAACGCGGGCCGGCTAAAAGTTATAGGTTGTTTTGGAAAAATTGGCCGTAAGCTGGCCGAAACTGCCTGCGATAGCGGTATTATTATTTTTGACGACCCCAAGCATAACCCGCGTAATGATGATTTTTTACCCAAACGCGTAATTGCTTTTATGAACGAGGGAAAAACGCATACAAGCGCCAATTTCCCCGATTTGCAGCCGCCGCGCATTAATAACGCCCACCGGTTAATACATATCCATAAAAACGTGCCGGGTATACTGGCTAAAATAAATGATGTATTTGCCCGCCACAATATTAATATAGTTGCCGAGTTTTTAGTTACCAATGAGCAAATAGGCTATGTAATT
>CAISKH010000459.1 GCA_903885865.1 uncultured Mucilaginibacter sp. | reverse complement strand
GTCAACAATTTCTTTAAGATCGAACCTGGCCGTTTTTGATAAAACTATTTTAACCACTCGTTCATTTCTTTTTTAACATCTTCCCAATCCAACCCCTCGCCATTCTCGATCTCTTTTTGCGCGAGTTCAATCTTTTGTAAAAGCAATACCCGTTCTACCAAATCATCAACTGAAAATGTTTCGGGCATGTGTTCAATAAGTTCTTTGACGCTGTCTTTTGTAAGCATGGTTGACTGTTAATTATAAAAGTAAATATACAAATTTTATAAAAACTTATCACAAACGATCAATACTCCTTTATTATCAACCATTCATATTCACATAAATCTCCCAAGATGAAATAAAAAATATTTTTCCTGCTACTAACGCATCACACAACCCATATCCAACCTCAAAACCCTATCCACACTCTCCGGTATCTCTTCCCGGTAATGCGTTACATATATCAGTGTAACCTTGCTCAAGCTGCAAATGATATCAACCAAATTTTTAAAGTGTTGCTGCTGGTGGGTATCCATGCCCTGGCAGGGTTCATCGAAAATAAGCAGGGGCGGATTTTTTATTAATGCCCGTGCCAGCAGGCATAAACGCTGCGCGCTGGCGGGGATATTTCTTAATTGCATGCGGGCATATTGATCAAATTCCAGGGCCTTCATCCAGCGTAAAGCTATTTCGGCTTTTGCTTTATTGCTCTGCCTGAACAACCCGAGCGTATCATAATAACCCGATTCAATTACCTGCAAACAACTGTTATCCGTCGGGAAATATTGGTGCAGTTCGGGCGATACAAAGCCCGTTTTCTTTTTAATATCCCATATACTTTCGCCCGTGCCCCGTTTTTTATCGAACAGAACAATATCATTGGCATATGCCTGCGGGTTATCGCCGTTTATTAAACTTAACAATGTTGATTTGCCCGCGCCATTGGGCCCAAGCAAAGCCCACCTTTCGCCGGGGTTAACCTGCCAGTTAATATCATTTAAAATAATGGTGTCGCCGTATTTTACATGCACCCTGTTCATGCTTACTATTTGTTTATAGTTGTCTGGCGCAGGGTTAGTATTTAATAATGACCTTAATTCCTCCCGGTCAATCGTATCAGGTTGTTTGGGTTCAACCAGTTGCGGTGTAAATTCATTTTTTGGTATGGTATGGGTTATAACCCCATTTTTCAGCACGGCCACCTGGGTTATTGCGTCCGGTATTTCGTAGGGAGAAGTCGCCATCATCAGGGTGATACCCGATGCGGTTATCTCATTAATCAGCATACTAAATTCTTTGCGTGTTTGTATATCCAAACCGGTTAGCGGACTATCCAGTAATAACAAAACAGGATTTTTTAATAACGCGGCGGCTATCCTTAACCGTTTGGTTTCGCCGTTTGATAGTTTGATGAGCTGCTTACGGCTTAATTGATCCAGCTTTAAGGTGGAAATAACTTTATCAAAGTGCCAGTAAATATCCGTTTGGGTGAGTGGTTTTATGGTATGCAAATATTCCTCAACCGTTAACGCGTCTTCCGAATCCGACGAATTATAGCGCTGCTGGTAATAAAAATCGCCGGTGTTGGCCAGGTTCTTAAAATGATGCCGGGCCTCAACCAGTGCCATTAATTGATGATGGGTTAATTGCCCGGTATTACCCGGATGTTGCTGCAGATATTCGTTAAAAAAATGATAGTTAATTTCGCCGCCGGTTACATTAAAATTGCCCGCTATGGTTTGTAGCAGCGCGCTTTTGCCCGATCCGCTCTCGCCAACCAGCGCCCAGTTCTCACCTTTATTAATGGTAAAGCTTAGGTTGCTGAATAAATTGCTATTCAAAAACCTAACATTTACCCGGTTTATAGAAAATACAGGAGTGGCCATAATTATGTTAAGCGGTAAAAATAACTATATAGCGCAATAACACTTAATGTAGCTGCAATAATTATCCATTAAAAAAAAAATAACATAGGGTGTATTTATTACTATACAGTAGGTGGGCGGATGCTACCTGCATAACGTAAAATTTAAAAACATATCATAAAAGGCTTAGTTATTGTATGTTAAAATTGAAAACAATTTAAACCCATGAAAAAATTAAGCATAACCCTATTTGCCCTGGCAATGATTGCCTTAAGCGGATGTTCAATTATCGGCGGCATATTTAAAGCCGGCGTATTTGTTGGCGTGTTAGCCATTGTAGTAGTTATCGGCATCATCATATGGCTTTTTTCACTGTTTAGCGGAAAATAGAAAGTTTTACTTTTTTAGACTTGAAATTATTTTTTAATCAAAATGCTTTGGGCGTCACCCGGTCATTTATTAAAAAAACAAACACTGCGATTATGGAAAACAATATAGCAACAATAGAAACCCTGAACGACCTTATTCAAATAAATTACGACCGCATAGCGGGATATGAGGATGCTTTAAGTGAAATTAAAGACAATGCCGAACTGAGGTCGGTTTTTACTAATAAAATATTAGAAAGCCGGCAGTTTAAATCAACTTTGGTTCGCGAAATTGAAGTATTGGGCAGAGATCCCAATAACTATACCAGCCTGGGCGGAAAACTACACCGTGCCTGGTTAGATATCAAAGCTGCATTTAGCGGCCACAGCGATAAAAGTATATTGGAAGAATGTGAGTTTGGCGAAGATGCTATCAAGAAAGCATATCAGTCAGCTTTAAATGAGGGGCACTTACTTGCTTATATAAAGGATATATTAAATGACCAGCTAAGTATTTTACAGCAATCGCATGATGAAATAAAAGCCCTGCGCGACTCATTAGAGCACTATTAATACGCTTTTTTAAACAAAAAAGCCTCCCGATAAATGAGAGGCTTTTTTGTTTTTTTACAAAACTAAGATTATTTTTTCTTAGTAGTGTCCATTTTCATTTTGCTGGTGTCTTTCTTAGAAGTGTCTTTCTTAGCAGCTGAGTCAGCTTTAGCAATTGAATCGGCTTTAGCAGCTGAATCTGCAGCACTAGAAGTAGCTTTACCTTTGCAGGCAGCAAATGAAACAGCGATAGCCAGGGCTAATACGCTTAGTTTGAATGTGTTTTTCATGTTAATTTTTTTAAAAGTGACTATATAGTTTAAGAGTTAATACCCAAAAATACAAAAGGTAACCCATAATTTTAAAAAAATTATAAATAAACTTTCATTTTGTTAAAAAAAACCAACAACTAAGGTGTTTAAACGTTATTTATTGCAATTAATACGGGTAATATAAAAAGGTAACCCTACAATCACTAAAAAAAATGTAAATCCTATAGAATTAATGGGATTTTGTTGTTAAACAAGCAAATCAAAAAAAAAAGGTAAGCCATCATAAATATAGCTTGCCTTTCTTCTCAAAAAAACCGATTATTTTTTCCTGGTTTCAGTGGTGGTAGTTTTTACTTCAGTTTTTATGGTTTTAACTGCTGTGTCTTTCTTCAAAGAATCGGGTAAAGCGCTGGTATCTTTCTTAAGCGAATCGGCTGTGGTGCTGGTAACAGATGAATTGGTGGTTAAAGAATCGGAGGCAGCTGATCCTTTGCCTTTACAGGCAGCGAACGATGTGGCAATAGCTAAAGCTAGTAAACCGGTTTTTAATGTGTTTTTCATAATCGGTATATTTTAAATGACGTTTTTAACTAATCTTACGGTTATAAAAAACCTATAAATTAATTTCTAAAACAGGCAACAAAATTATTTCGGAAAAGTTTTTACAGGGCCATAAATTGATACAACATTATTTAAGCTAACCTTAAATATTTATTTAATTTAGATTTTTCTTACCGGCAATGGGTTACAATTTTGTATAAATAGTATTAAGTAGTGAATAAAGATTTAAAAGATTCAACGCCGACAGACAGCGAAGTTATTCTTGGGATACTTAATAATTCGGAAACAGCTTTAAAACGACTGTATATAGCTTATTTTCCCATGGTATTACAGCTAATAATTAATAACAACGGCGACGAGGATGATGCAAAGGATATATACCAGGAGGCGATAATTGTTCTTTATAATAAGGTTAAAGCAGGCGATTTTGAATTAAGCAGTAAGTTAAAAACTTATATTTATTCTATTTGCCGCAGGCTCTGGTTAAAAAGATTAAGCCAGATTAACCGGTACGGGGGCGATGTAAGGGATTTCCAGGAATTTATGCCTGCTAATGATGATGAATTTGACCAGCACAATGACAGGGATATGCAGTTTGGTAAAATGGAAAGTGCGCTTAGGTTATTGGGCGAACCCTGTAAAACCATTGTGGAAGATTTTTATATAAACAACAGATCGATGCAGGATATCTGTGAACGTTTTGGGTACACCAATGCCGACAATGCCAAAACACAAAAATATAAATGCTTGCAAAGGCTGAAGAAATTGTTTTTTCAGCAGAAATAAGAAGGGAGTAAGACAATGAGTGATAATGAACTTTTAGAAGTAATTGAACGTTACCTGAACGGCGAAATGAGCCGCGATGAACGGAAGAGTTTTGAATTACAGCGTAAAGAGAATGCGGACGTTGATAAAAAAGTTGTTGAACACAAACTTTTCACCAACTTATTAAAGCAATATGGCGAGCGCGTTGAACTGGAAAAGCGGCTGAATGCCATACATGAAGAAATTGATGTACATACGCTGAAAGAAAACCTGCTGGTTCACCCATCATGGATAGTGCAGTTATGGCGCAGCCATCATTCAAAAATATCGGTAGCGGCATCAGTGGCTATATTTGCTGTTTTAAGTGTAATGTATATTGCCGGTAGTTTTAATAGCAATAATTCTGTTGATCAGCTTAAACGGAAAGTAGATCAACTTGATCAATTAAATAAAAGCATTAGAAGCTCCATTAATAATATTAAGAAGAGCGGTAACGTTGACCCGGGCTTTACCGGTACAGGTTTTGCTATTAGTTCTAATTTAATTGTAACCAATAATCACGTAATAGACGGAGCAAATTCTGTATCTGTTCAAAATGCTGATGGTAAATTATTTAAAGCCGAAGTATTATATACCGAACCACAAACTGATATAGCTATTTTGAAAGTAACCGATACCGCTTTTACCGGTTTAGGCGCAACACCCTATACTTTTAAACGTGCCGGAAGCGATCTGGGTGAAGCTGTTTATACCTTAGGTTATTCAAGCGACACACCAGTTTATGGCCGGGGTGATTTAACATCCGAAAATGGTGAAAACAGCAATGATTCTGTGCATTACCGTATATCTATACCCTTGAACCACGGTAACAGCGGCGGCCCGTTACTTGATAGTAAGGGTGATGTAATTGGTATAGTAAACGCTAAACAAACCCAGGTAGAAGGCGCGCATTTTGCCATAAAAACAGGTTATTTGCTGGATGCAATACACCATATTCCTGCCGATTCTTTAAAAAGGCGAATTATTTTAAACAAGAAAAATACATTAGCAGGCTTGAGCCGCCAGCAGCAACTTAAAAAACTGAACAACTATATTTTTATGGTAAAGGTTTATTAAGATATTTCACCTACCTATACAAACAGAAAAGGCGGCCCGGTTGGGTCGCCTTTTTTCTTCCTGTCATTTCGAACGATAGTGAGAAATCTATACACATGCACGTCCGAACGCGTGTATAGATTTCTCTCTCGTATCTCGTTCGAAATGACAGAAAGGGATTGTTTTACCTGTCCACTTCCCCCAAAACAAAATCTATGGAACCCACAATAGCTATCAGATCGGCTATCATAACGCCCTTGGCCAGTTCGGGCAGTACAGACAAGTTACTAAAGCTTGGTGCACGGGCCTTTACGCGTAAGGGTATTTCTGATTTTCCGTCGGCAATGAAATAGAAGCCTAGTTCGCCTTTGGCGCCTTCACAGCGCACATAGTAGTCCTGTGGCTTTGGAGTAATTTTGCGGGGCATTTTTGCACGCGGGTCAAAATCTATGGTACGTTTTAATTCATTTTGCAGGCGGTTAAGGCATTGTTCAATCATTTTTAAAGATTGTGCTATTTCGTCAACCCGTACTTTATACCTGTCCCAGCAATCGCCAACCTTGCCCATCTCGCCTTTACCTACCGGTACGTCAAAATCAAGTTCGGGGTAAACAGAATAGTTATCTATTCGCCGCAGGTCCCATTTTAAACCCGAACCGCGCAGCATAGGGCCCGAGCATCCATAATTAATAGCCACATCAAGCGGGAGTACACCAACGTTGGCTGTACGGCTTATAAATATCTGGTTATCGGTTAATAGCTGGTTCAGCTCAACCATTTTAGGTTTAAAGTAATCTACAAATTCACGGCAGCGTTCCTCAAAACCAACCGGAAGGTCGTAAAACAAACCACCTACCCAAATATAATTGTACAACATACGTGAGCCTGAGGCCCACTCAAGCATACCCATTATATGTTCGCGATCGCGGAAGCACCATAAAAAAGGAGTGAAGGCGCCAATATCAATGCCGTAAGTGCCTATGGCGATGAGGTGCGATGCAATACGGTTCATTTCGCAAACCAGCACCCTTATGTACTCTACGCGTTTGGGTATATCCTGGTCAATACCCATCATCCGTTCAACACCCATAACAAACGCGTGGCCATTGTTCATAGAAGCCAGGTAATCCATACGGTCGGTAAACGGTATAGTTTGCTGATAGGTGAGCGATTCGGCATGCTTTTCAAAACAGCGGTGCAGGTAACCCATGTGCGGTATTACTTCTTTAACTATTTCGCCATCGGTTATCAGCTCCAGCCGCAAAACACCATGTGTTGACGGATGCTGCGGGCCCATGTTTAGCACCATATCTTCAACGCTGGCATTAGCTATTTTTTTGTTGTATTTTTCTAAGGCCAGGCTGTATTTTGCAGCTTGTGCCACAGGTGTTCTGTATTCAACTTCTTCATCAGCAAGTTGGGCCGGGTAGCCTATTTTTATACCTTTATAATACTCTGCCGCTTTATAGCCTTTTCTTAATGGATAGCCTTCCCAGTCATCGGGCAATAAAATACGGCGCAGGTCGGGGTGGTTCTCAAAAAATATCCCAACCAGGTCATAAGCCTCGCGCTCGTGCCAATCGGCAGTACTATAAACTGAGGATACGCTGGGAAAAGCGGGTAAATTATCTTCATCACCATCATTATCCTTGCTTACTTTTAAAGTTAGCTGTAGTTTATTGGGGATGGAAGCCAGGTTATAAACCACGCCAAAACGCCCAACGCCATAATCAACCCCGGTAAGGCAGGAAAGAAAATCAAAATAGGTATTCGGATTATTGCGTAGTTCCAGGCATACCTCAACAATACGGTCGGGATCAATTAACAGAGCAGGTTGTAAGCCGGTGGTTTCTTCGCCAACAATTACACCTTCGCCAAATTTACCGGTAAGCAATAATTTAATATCCTCAAAACTCATGGGGCCAGGCGTACTTTTTTCCAGTTTTTGTTATCTATCTTTTTAAATAAAATACGGTCGTGCAAACGGCCCTCGCCACCCTGCCAAAACTCAATAAGGCGTGGTTTTAAAACATAGCCGCCCCAAAAAGATGGTTTCGGGATGGTTTTATCGGCATATTCTGCTTCTAACTGGCTTACCTTGCTTTCCAATATATCCCTGCCGGCTATTTCCTGGCTTTGGGGCGATGCCAGCGCGCCTATCTGGCTTTCTTTGGGCCGCGAGTGAAAATAGGTTTCAGACTGCTCCTTGCTTAACTTTTCTATGGTCCCTTCAATCCTTACCTGCCTTTCCAGTTCACTCCAAAAAAACAATAAGGCACCTAGCGGGTTTTTTGTTATTTCTTTTCCTTTTCGGCTTAAATAGTTGGTGTAAAATGTAAACCCGTTGGCGTCAAACCCTTTTAATAAAACTATACGCGACGAAGGGCGGCCATCGGTTGTGGAAGTGGCCAGGGTCATGGCGTTCGGGTCATTCACTTTAGCGGTAACAGCCTCATCGAACCATAGTTCAAACTGTTTTATCGGGTTGGTATCAACGGTTGCCTCTGTTAAAGAAGCCGAGGTATAATCGTGTCGT
>CAISKH010000458.1 GCA_903885865.1 uncultured Mucilaginibacter sp. | reverse complement strand
GACAGCCGTCGGGGCGAAGGCGGACACAGGGGCAGCCCCAACCCGAACAGCGCCGGTGGCTTTCGCGATTTTTCAGGTAAACGCCGCGAGGATCGCCCTGAACGCCGCAGGAGATTTTAGTTAAAAAATAAATGTTGAGTTAGTTTTAGTTAACAAAGCCTCTCCGATTGATCGGAGGGGTTTTTGTTTTAAAGGGGTTTCATTGCAAACAAATTCACTAATCTCTAATTAACTAATCACTAATAACTACCTTGTAAATTCGATAGGATTCGCATTTGGGTCAAGCAAAGTAAGTTTGCCGGGTTCCAGCTTTTGAATTACAAATTTGGTATAGGGCTCATCGCCCTGATAGGAGATATAAATTGTATCGTTTTTTATAAAGTAATGCTCGGGTATGCGGGCATCAATATCCATTGCAAACCCTTTGTCGGTAATCTTGAGTTTGGTGTTGCCGTCTTTTGATATCCAGTATCCCTGCAGCCTGTTTTTTTGGGCATTGGTGCACGACATCTCCAGTAACAGAAATGCAATAACTATATGTACGGTTATTAAGGCGTAAGTTTTCATAGATAATGGTAAAAGCGCTGTGAGCTTTTACCATTATGACTGATTTTTATTTGGAAGGTTTATTCCGCAATTGAGATTTTTTTAAAAATTTGCGGTGGCCGCGTTTATCCACATAAAAATTACGGTCGTGTTTATCAATATAAATAGCTTCGCCGTGCGGGCCATATTTATTGTCGTAGCGTTTGTCGGTTACAGCAGCAGCGCCTTTGGCAGCCAGTTCTGATGTTTTATGACCCACTGCTGTGGCGGCATCGCCTACTTTATGGGTTACCGGTTCATGTTTTTCCTGGGCGCTGCATTGAGCAGCGGCAAATAGCCCCGCCGACAGCAAACCCACTTTTAATAGATTTTTCATAGTTCTTTAAGTTATTTAGTTTAAGGATACTAACACAATTTCTCTGCCAATTGTTTCATTTGACCGGCAGGCGAGCGTTTTTGGTATAAAATAGCGTAAACGGCCTCGCAGATGGGCATATTCACCTGGTATTGTTTATTCACTTCGTGGAGGCAATTTACGGCATAATAGCCCTCGGCTATCATATTCATTTCGAGCTGGGCCGAGGTAACGGTGTAGCCCTTGCCTATCATATTGCCAAAGGTGCGGTTACGGCTAAACTGGGAATAGGCGGTAACCAATAAGTCGCCCAGGTAGGCCGATTCTTTAATATCGCGGGTTATTGGATGTACAGCGTCAACAAAACGCATCAACTCGCGTATGGCGTTTGATATAAGCACCGATTGAAAATTATCGCCATACCCTACCGCGTGGCAAATGCCGCTGGCAATGGCGTATATATTTTTTAATACAGCGGCGTATTCGGTGCCGTATATATCATCCGATACAATAGTTTTTATATACCGGGTGCTTATCATCCCCGCAAATTCGGCGGCAAGGGCAGGGTCGGCCGAGGCTATGGTGAGATAGGATAGTTTTTCCAACGCCACTTCTTCAGCGTGACAGGGGCCGCTTATAACCGCGAAATCGGCAAACGGCATATTATACCGTTTGTGCATAAATTCACCGATGATGAGGTTCTCATCCGGCACGATCCCTTTTATGGCCGATACGATCTTTTTCCCGGCAAGATCTTCGACAGTGATATCAGCAAGCACCTCTTTCAAAAACGCGGCAGGTACATTCAGCAATATAATATCTGCCTGTTTTATTAATGCTTTAAGATTTGAGGAGATATTTTGCGCGGGCACCTTTATTTCAACCGAACTGAGGTAATTTGGGTTATGGCCGAACTTGTGCACATGGTCAACCACCTGCCGGTTGCGCATCCACCAAAAAATTTCCTTTTCAGTGGTATTATCGGTAAGCATCTTTATATTGGCCGTAGCCCAGCTGCCACCGCCAACAACTAATATCCTGTTATTTTTATCTTGCATTAAAACTGTCGCGCCAGGTTTAAAATTGACGGGGCAAAGTTAATGAAAATGTGTTGTAATGTGCAGATATGTCCCGATAACTATCGGGATGCGGATGTGCAGATGTGTTGTAATGTGCAGATAGGAGTAGTGTCTCGGTTTCAATTTTTATTTTCACCTGTAACCTCAACACCATATCGTATTGCCGCTTCCAATATATTAATGTTTATATCTTTTAAATTTTTGAACTTAATGCAGTACCCGCTCACGCTCGCCTTGCCCAGTTCTTTCCCAAATGTTTGGGCCAGGTATGCCTTATCCTTTATACCAAGGATATATACAGATATCCCGGTTGTGTTTGCGCTCAAACCAATTTGAAAAAAATCCCGGGTCTTTCCATCAGCATATTTTATGGTATAAGATCCATAGCCTATATTAGGGTTACTAACAACTTTACCTTCGCTGTTTTTACCATTATCGAACCATAATTTACAACCTGGCAATACTTGAAGTATATGATGGTGCAACGCTTGCATATCACCACGCTTTGGTTCAGGCTGGCTGGTAATATACGCTTTGATTTCTTCTTCGACGTTCATATGAAATATTGAATTATGGGTTGCTTACTTTGCCTTTTTCAAATCTCTTTTTTTTAGAACTGCTACTTTAACCCCCCGATCATATCTTCAGGTTTCACCCACTGGTCAAACTCCTCGTTGGTCAAAAGGCCAAGCGCCAGCGCGGCTTCGCGGAGCGAAAGGTTATCCTTTAGCGCCTTTTTGGCAATTTTTGCCGCGTTTTCATACCCGATGTGCGGGTTAAGCGCGGTAACCAGCATCAGCGAGTTTTCGAGGTGCTTTTTAATGCCTTCATAATTGGGTTCGATGCCTACGGCGCAATGATCGTTAAATGATACGCAGGCATCACCAATTAACCGTGCCGACTGCAAAAAGTTAGCAGCCATTACGGGTTTAAATACGTTCAGTTCATAATGGCCGTTGGAACCGCCGATGGATATGGTTACATCGTTACCCATTACCTGCGCGGCTACCATAGTTACCGCTTCGTTTTGGGTGGGGTTAACCTTGCCGGGCATAATGGACGAGCCGGGCTCATTATCGGGTATATGTATCTCGCCGATACCCGAGCGCGGGCCAGAGGCCATCATACGGATATCATTTGCGATCTTCATCAGCGAT
>CAISKH010000457.1 GCA_903885865.1 uncultured Mucilaginibacter sp. | reverse complement strand
GGCCTGTATGTTACTGCTAAGATCATCAGCCTTTTTAGCGGGATCATCAGCATTGACAAATCGGTTCAAAAAGGCACCGTGGTGACCGTTGAATTTTCGCGATAATCTAATATTTTTCTAATCCGGCTCTAATTTCTCTTTAATAACATTGTTTTATTTTTGAACCAGGCGAAAGCTATACATGATTTGAAGTATAATACCCCTGGAAATTGCAAAATTCATTGATGGCAGTGCGGCTTTGCCGCATTGCCGGAAAATGAGCGTTTAGCCAGTAACCCTCACTCTCGGTTTCACAGGTCGGTAGAACAATAAAATTAGAAATTTTTCGTGCTTTACAGCGTTCACGCGGTGTTCACGCGCGTTCACGCTCAAAAACCGTGAACACTTTTAATAACTGTTTATCAGTAAGTTAAAAAAACAGAGGTCTAATAACCCTGACGAATAAGTATTTTTTTGCATAAAGTGTGGGCTGCCAAACAACCTTGCGCTAAACTATCAGGATACAGTTAGTTCGCCGCGCAGGTCGGTTTCGAGCAAGTGCTTTACTTCGGCCGGGTCATCGGTTTGGCCCAGCAGGTACATCATTTTGGTAACGGCCGCCTCGTAGGTCATATCATAACCGTTGGCTACACCTACATCTTTTAGTTGCTTGCTGGTTTCGTACCGGCCCAACTCCACGGTGCCCACCTTGCATTGCGAAATATCAACGATCACCTTGCCGCTGTCTATTGCGTTTTTAAGCAGATCGATAAACCAGCTGTCGGTAGTGGTATTGCCTGCGCCAAAGGTCTCCATCACAATGCCGCGCACATCGGCGCTTAAAATGTTGGCAACCACTTTTGGACTTATGCCTGGATATAGTTTTAGCACCCCTACGTCATTCACCAGGTTTTTATGCAGTATCAGTGGTTCGTCGCCGTGATGGCGGATATCATTCACGCTAAACCGCAAATGCACCCCCGACTCGGCCAGTATAGGGTAATTAGGCGACCTGAATGCCTCAAATTTGGAAGAGTTATACTTGAACGATCTGTTCCCCCTGAACAGTTTATAATCAAAATAAATGCAAACCTCGGGTACACGCGCGTGGCCGTTCTTTTTCGCGTTGGCAATTTCAATGGCGGTCATCAGGTTTTCCTTGGCATCAGTACGGATGGCGCTTATGGGCAACTGCGAACCGGTAAATATTACAGGCTTGGCCAAATTCTCGAGCATAAAACTTAGCGCAGAAGCGGTAAAAGCCATGGTATCTGACCCGTGGAGGATCACAAAGCCGTCAACATCATCATAATTCGCTTCAATTAAACCCGCCATCTCGCTCCATATCTGGGGGTTCATATTGGATGAGTCGATTATCTCATCGAACGAGTGTACCTTAATTTTACAATTAAGTTTTTCTAATTCGGGTACATTATCCATTATCTGCTCAAAATTGATTGGTTTGAGCACCTTGGTGACCGGATCGGTCATCATACCTATTGTACCACCGGTATAGATAATAAGTATCTGGCTCATCAAATCAATTTTATGCTAATTGGTAATTTATCTGTTGTTGTTCACACGCCAAATATTTGTTTGGAGTTCGCAGTTGTTATATTGGCAATAGTTTCGATATCTGTTTGATACAGCTCTGCTACTTTTTGGGCAATATATATCAAATAAGAACTTTCATTGGGTTTACCCCTGTGCGGAACAGGGGAAAGATACGGAGAATCTGTTTCTAAAACGATATGGCTTAAATCAATTCCGGGTAAAATTTTATCAAGACCCGCATTTTTATAGGTAACAACGCCGCCAATTCCCAGGTAAAAACCGAGTTTAATAGCTCTTTGCGCTTGTTCGGCATTGCCGGTAAAACAATGAAATATACCCCGTAAATTTTCATCCTGCTCCTGTTCCAATACTTCAAACACCTCATTAAAGGCATCGCGGCAATGAATAACTATCGGCAGCTTTAACGATTTTGCCCATGCTATTTGTTGTTTAAAGGCTCGTATTTGTTCGGTTAAATTGGTTTTGTCCCAATACAGGTCAATGCCTATTTCGCCAATGGCGACTATGTTAGGTTGGCGTATAGTTGTGTGGATAACAGCCAATTCGCCTTCCCAACCCTCCTTTACCGAACAGGGGTGCAGCCCAAGCATAGGAAAACACATACCCGGAAAGGCATTTACCAAACTATATACAAGCGCAACAGATGCCGCATCAACATTTGGCAAAAACAGGCGGCCAATACTGTTATCGAGGCATCGCTGTATAAGTGCGGCCCGCCTCACTGCATCGGTTTCATAATACAAATGCGTATGCGTATCGGTTAGTATCATGCTGCAAAAATAAAAAAAGCCTTCCGGTTTACGGGAAGGCTTTTTTACAGGCTGGTTATTTTTTTGCCGGAGTATGCGTACCCGGTGTGGGATGAATAATATTTGCCACCCATATATCATATACCAGTGGAGTATAGGGTGCTATCCCGCCGTAGCCCTGTGCGCCATAGGCAAGTTTTGATGGTATTATAAAAGTAGCTTTTGTAGCTTTAGGCAACAACATTAACCCCTGTTCCCATCCCGCAATGACTTTCTTTTCCCCAAGAGGGATACCTATTGGCGCATATTCACGTTTGGGGTTAACTATTTTTCCTTTAACGGCATCCGGGTAAATACTGGTGTCGAATATTTTACCGTTTAAGAGATATCCTGTATAATCTACTACAACCGTATCACCCGGTCGGGCTAGCGGCCCTTTTCCTTTTATGGTAATAGCATAATATAAGCCTGAATCGGTTTGAGTAACGTTCAATTTTTTATCAGTAATGTATTTTTGTATTTTTCCGGCTTCGGCATTTTTAACTGCGAGCGCCAACGTCATTATATATTTGTTAATAGCTGCCTGGAATTCCTGGGCGGTCATATTTCCTCTCGGAATTACTTTCTCAATTTTTATATCATAAGTTACAAACTTGTTTTTAAATAAAGCTGCCCGGGTTGTGTTTTTAAATATACTGTCGGCAGGAAGTTTAAAAGAAGCGCTGTCACCTTCGGTTAATAATTTCATCCCGGCAAAAATATCTCCTTTGTATTTTGATTTAGACACCTGAAACTGCTGCGGAAACCCTGACCCATAGGTGCTGAACTGTACCGAATCCGCATCATTTTTTATAACCACGCCTGCACTGACAAAATCACCTTCATTTATTCTGGGGCCAGCCTTGTCTGTATATATTTTATATAGTAACCCGGTCTTATCTTTCTTATATTCGTTGTTGCAGCTTGCTAATCCTATTGCCGCAAGTACTAAAAACGTTAGGTTCTTTTTCATTTATTAATTATTTGGTGTTATCACCGCTTATATTAAGGTTTACCTGAATCAAAGTAAAGAAGCTTTCACATAATTGTCAAAAACCCTTTTTTAAAAATGGTTGTATTATTTTTTACCGGGTTTAACTATTTTAACGGGTGGTAAAGGAGATGTTTGTGTTGCCGGATCTACTGCAACTAGCTTAGGATGAATAATATCAACCACCTCGATAGTAAAAGCAAGTGGCGTAAATGGGCTTATCGTTTTATTACCCTGTTCACCATAGGCGAGCTTTGAAGGTATTATAAAAGTGGCCTCCGCGCCTTTATTTAGTAATAATAAGCCCTGGTCCCAACCCGGCATAACCATATGTTGCCCAACTGGTATACGTACGGGTACATATGGGGAAGCTGAATAGGGCAGTTTTGCCTTAATGGCTTCCTCTTTAATGCTGGTATCAAACACTTTGCCGGTTAGTAAGCTACCGGTATAATTTACTACAACGGTATCGCCCTTTGCAGCTAACGGGCCAAGCCCTTGTTTGGTAATAGCATAATATAATCCCGAATCTGTTTTAGCGGTGTTCAGCTTATTATCAGCAATGTATCTTTTTATCCTGTCCGGCTCCCCGTTTTTAATGGCCAGCTGTTGGAACATCAGGAAAGTTTGAAACTTGGTTTGAAACTCATGTTCGCCCAAATCTTTTTTGGGTATTACTTTTTCAATTTTTACTTCGTAAACTATAAACTTCCCTTTGAACATCGAAGGCACAGGCCTGCCTTTAGAAATGCTGTCAACAGGAAGTTTAAAAGAGGCACTATCACCTTCGGTTAAGAGTTTCATCGCCGAAAAAATATCTCCTTTAATTTGCGATTGTACTATCATCCCCTCTGCGTTACCATCAGCATAAGTGCTTTGTATTAAAGAATCGGCATCGTTTTTTACGATTATGTTAGCATAAACAAAGTCCCCATCTTTTATTTTGGGGCCTGCCTTATCAATGTATGTTTTGTACAATATTCCGTTATCACCTTGCTTGTACCCGTTAGTACACCCTGCTAATGCTATTGCTGTAAGCACTAAAAACATCAGTTCTTTTCTCATTTATTAAAGTTTATTGGTTTTGGTCCGTCCGATAAAAATAGTTTTAATTCATTAGAAATAAAAAGTCTTCTGTGCAGAAGGCTTTTTATTTAACTTAATTTAACTTTTCTTAGCAGTTACCGCCGGTTTTTTAAGCGGCGGCTTTTTTGCAGCGGCTTTTTTAACGGGTGTTGATGCAGCGGTTGCTTTTTTAGCAGGTACATGTTTGCCGGGTTTAACTTTTACCAATTCAATATCAAATAGCAAAGTACTGAATGGTTTTATCATATCACCTGCCCCTTTTTCGGCATAGCCCAGCTTTGAAGGAATTAGGAATACTGCTTTTGAGCCTTCATTTAATAAAAGTAGGCCTTCATCCCAACCCGGTATAACCTCGCCGTGGCCAACTACAACCTGTAAGGGTTGATACATATCGGCTGGTCTTTGCAGGCCGGCTTTTGTGCCTTCGGCTGCTACGCTCGAGTCGAATACCTTGCCGTCAAGTGTGCGCCCGGTATAATTTACCAATACCGTATCGCCCGGCAATGGCCGGCGCTTAACAGATGGTTTGGTTATTTTATATTTTAATCCCGAAAGCGTAGTTTTAAGCAACAATTTATGATCTGTTATATATTTATCAGTATTGGCAGCTTCTTCAGCCTGGTATTTGGCGATGACCGTTTTTTCTTCAGCGATAGCCTTATCTCTTTCAGCAATAGCGTCACTTAATGATTGCACTTTTACTATTTTAATAATAACGAGCAGCTTGCTGCCTTTCGGGAAAAAAGGAGGCCGCTGTTGTTCGTTAGCTTTAAATATAGAATCAGTAGGTACTTTAATTAAAACGCTGTCTTTTACTGTAAGCAACGGAAATATATCCATCAAATCGCCTGTGGGCTGTATTTGCGCCTGGTTAAGCGCCCTGGAAAGGATTGAATCCTTTTCTGTTTTTTGGATCATCTGGAAGGTAACCACATCATTCACTTTTAACCGGTCGCCGGTAAAATGTGAAAGAAGCTGGAACACAACACCCTTTGCAGATTGTTGAATACCGTCTTGCGCATTAGCTTTTATTGCGAATACAACAATAAAAGAAAGTATAAGGTATTTTTTCATAATTAAAAAAAGCCGTCCTGTTTTGAAGGACGGCTATATAATGATTTATTTATTTTTTAGCCTTAGCAGTTTTAGCCGCAGTTAAGCCCGGGTGGATAATATTTACCACCTCTATATCAAACGCAAGCGGAGAGTAAGGGCCGATAACCTGGTTACCCTGCTCGCCATAGGCCAAATTTGAAGGTACTATAAAAGTGGCTTTCGCGCCTTTATTCAATAATAACAGGCCCTGGTCCCAGCCCTTAATCACTTGCAGTACTCCTACCGGAAAGCGAATTGGTGTAAGGTGAGGATTGGCTATCTTTGCTTTTACGGCGTCGGCCTTAACATTAGTGTCAAACACTTTGCCATTAAGCAGGCTGCCGGTATAATTTACTTCAACGGTATCACCTTTTGCAATTAGCGGGCCGTTGCCGGTTTTGGTAATAACATAATATAAGCCCGAATCTGTTTTAGTAAGGTTCAGTTTTTTATCAGCAATATAGTTTTTGATCTTAGCAGGCTCCAGGTTTTTTTGTGCCAGGCTTAAACCCGACATATATTGTGTAACTGTCGACTGGAACACCTGGTCGGTCATTGTCCCTTTAGGAATTAATTTCTCAATTTTTACATCATAAATTACATACTTGCCCTTAAAAGTAGGGGGTTTAGGCACTTTTTTAAATATACTGTCGGCTGTAAGTTTAATGGTAGCACTATCGCCTTCGGTTAACAGTTTCATCCCATCAAAAAGATCTCCTTTATATTGTGGTTTAGGCAACAGCAATGGCGATGGTCGACCAGCCTCGTAGGTGCTGAACAATACCGAATCGGCATCATTTTTTACAACCAGGTTTACCATTATAAAGTCGCCTTCTTTTACTTTAGGGCCGCTCTTATCAGTATATTTATTGTATAGCAATCCGTTATCGCCTTTTTTGAATCCACCATTACAGCTTGCTAATCCTATAGTTGCAAGTGCCAAAAACATCAGATTTTTTTTCATTTTTATTGAATTAGTAATTTTTTATATCCGGGTAAAATTAATTTAAATTTATTTACAACCTCTTGTAAAGAGGCCGTTGATTCTCCTCCGGCCGCATTGCGGTGGCCGCCGCCGCTAAAGTACAATTTACAAATCTCATTTGCAGGAAAATCGCCTTTTGAACGCAGGGAAAGTTTTACTTTATCATTTCGTTCAACTATAAATGCGGCTAAATGTATGTTACTTATTGATAAGGGGTAGTTTACTATACCTTCTGTATCGCCGGTATTAACGGCGTATTTCTCCATATCATGTTTGCTAACCGTTATAATTGCGGTATTAAATTCAGGTAAAATTTCAAGGCAATTAGTTAAACAATGACCCAGAAAACGAAGGCGGTTCTCTGTTGCGCTGTTATAAACCAGTTCATGTATGCGCCAGTTAATTGCCCCGGCATCGATCAGGTCGGCTATAACCCTGTGTACAGCTGAGGTAGTGTTAGGTAGCCTAAACGACGCCGAATCAGTCATTATACCGGTATATAAACAAGTGGCAACATCTTTATTAACCAGCTTTTTATTGTTTAATACATTAACTATAAAATCATACACTAATTGCGCGCTTGCACAGGCATTGATATCCCAATGGCGATAATCATCAAAATCTTCCGGCTCAAGATGATGATCTATCATTATTTTATAAGCGCCCGATGCGCGCACCAATTCGCCCATTTCGTTAATACGGTTAAGGGCGTTAAAATCAAGGCAGAATATCAGGGTGGCGTCAGCAATTAATTTAGCCGCTTCCTGTGTATGTGTTGTATAAATAATAACCTCACCGTTGCCGGGCATCCAGCTTAAAAAATCGGGATAGTCGGTTGGCGTAATTACCCGGGTATGATGACCCTGTTGTATTAAATAATTATATAAACCTAACGACGAACCCATAGCATCACCATCAGGTTTATGATGGGTAGTGATAACTATTTTTTGAGGCTGTGCTAATAGGGCGTTAAGCGAAGCGGTATCTAACATTCATTTTAAAAAAAGAGTTGCAAAGCTATGTAAATAAACTTAAAGCATTTATAAATTAATGAAAAAAGCTTTAGGGTACGATTGCAAAAACCTACTTTTGCAGAATTATATAAAAAGTGGATTTTTTATACACGGGAGTGGCATCCACCCTAACTAAACTACAAAATGGAAAGTAATAAAACTTTTACGATGATTAAACCCGATGCGGTTGCCAATGGGCACATCGGTGCAATTTTAGATAAAATAATAGCCAATGGTTTTAAGATAATTGCCTTAAAATACACCGCTTTAAACGCGGAAAAAGCAGGTGAATTTTATAGCGTACATAAGGGCCGCCCTTTTTATAACGCTTTGGTTTCATTCATGTCGTCAGGGCCGATCGTAGCTGCGATATTAGAAAAAGAAAATGCAATTGAAGATTACCGCAAATTAATAGGTGCCACCGACCCGACGAAGGCAGAACCCGGTACCATCCGCAATTTATTTGCAAAATCAATTGACGCGAATGCCGTTCATGGCTCTGATTCTGATGAAAATGCGGCAATTGAGGGTAACTTCTTTTTCTCTGCTTTTGAGCGGTTTTAAAATATACCTGCAGTAAAAAAGTTCCGGGGGTTACGTCACAGAAAGATAATTTCCTGAATTAATTCACTTTTAGTTTCGGTATTAATTTTATCTATTATTTGCGTACGCATTACCATCAGTTCGTTTTTTATTACTGATGATTCAATGCGCAGAAATAGTTTTTTGTCGTGTATAAACAATTCTTTGGTACGGTTAGCTACTGATTGGCCTACCAGTTTGGGCCATGCCGCTATAACACCGGTTTCATCAAACTTGCGTTTAATCTTATAAACCTGCATCATTTGTTCAATAGCTTCCTTGAGCGATTTGTCGTTAGTTCTGCGCATTTATCTCTCCTTCCTTCACTTTAAACAGTTTTACAGGCACACCCATGCTTTTAAATATTTTTTTTACCCGGGCATCATTGGTATCGGTAATAAAAACCTGTCCGAAGTTATTGTTTGATACCATTTGCATTAATTTGGTTACCCGCAAGTCGTCGAGTTTATCAAAAATATCATCAAGCAACAGCAATGGTTTAAAGCCTTTTTGCTGATCTAAAAAACTATACTGCGCCAGCTTTAAGGCAATTAGAAATGATTTTTGCTGGCCCTGTGACCCAAACTTTTTCATCGGCATTCCATGAATGGCAAACTGGAGTTCGTCCTTATGTATACCGGCAGTTGTTCGTTCAAGAGCGCGGTCGCGTTCCATATTCTTTTTAAGCAAGCCGGCAAAATCATCCTGCAGCAATTGCGATTCGTATAGCAGTTCAACCTGCTCGGCATCATCAGTTAAAAATTGATAATGTTTATTAAAAATAATGGTAAAGGCCTCCATAAAAAGCCTGCGCTTTTCAAATATCCGGTTACCCGAAATAACCAGCTGCTCATCCAGCACCTCTAATAAATTAGGATCATACCTGCCGCTATCAGCTATCAATTTTAAAAACGCGTTACGGTTTACCAATACCTTATTATACGTTATCAGCTCATCCAGATACGAATTATCAGTTTGCGATATTACATTATCAATAAACTTGCGCCTTTCCTCACTGCCTTCAATAATAATACTGATATCATAAGGCGAAACCATTACAAGGGGCAATAGTCCTATATGATCGGCCAGGCGCTGATAATCCTTTTTATTGCGTTTAAACTGCTTTTTTTGGTTACGCTTTACAGAACAGGCTATCGCGTCGTCCTGCCCGTTCTTATTAAATGTGCCGGTAATAATAAAAAAATCAGTACCCTGTTTTATTTGCTGGCTATCAATAGGGTTAAAATAACTTTTACATAACGCCAGGTAGTGAATAGCATCCAGCAAATTAGTTTTACCCGCGCCGTTATTGCCCGAAAACGCGTTTACACCTTCGCTAAACGTTAGTTCGGCTTCGGCATAATTTTTAAAGTTAATAACTGACAGCTGCTTTAAATACATAAGGATGCATCAAATTTAGTAATTACCGGGGTGCTTTTCAGGGTTATCATAGATTAAAAAAAACGGCACCAACCATATAAAATAAAAAGCTGTTGTTAAAACTTTTTAAAAAATGTAGTTTTGCAAACTTTAATTTAGAATAGAAATGTCGAAAACCCACGAGAATACAACTGTGCAGTTAAAAGAGGATAATTTTGTACAGGTAAGTAAATTTGCCCGTGAGAATCAAAAAAGCTTAATTTTTATAGCGTCGGCTGTTGTGGCCATGATTCTTGTTTATGTTATTTATCAAAAATTATACCTTGCGCCAAGAGAAATTAAGGCTGCCGACCAAATGCATGTTGCCCAGGATTTTTGGGCCAAAAAAGATTGGGACAAAGCTATTAAAGGCGACGCGGGTTACCCGGGATTTGAAAAGATCATTGCCGATTACAGCAATACAAGGGCCGCTAACCTGGCCAGCTATTACTTAGGCGTAGCTTATTTAAATAAAGGCGAATTTCGTAAAGCCATTGATAATTTAGATAATTACCGGGGCGACGATATAATGGTTGCTGCCGAAGCATACGGTGATACCGGCGACGCTTATGTGGAGTTGAAAGATTATGATAAATCGGTAACTTACTTTAAAAAGGCGATTGATAAAGCAAAAAACAATTTCTTATCGCCCCTCTACTTAAAAAAATTGGGTTTGGTTTACGAAGCCCAAAATGATAATAAGTCTGCAAACGATACTTATAAATCAATAAAAAGCGATTACCCATCAAGCGCGGAAGCACAGAACATTGATGAGTATATAGCGAAAACAGAAGCGAAACTGTAGTTAGAGATTAGTGGTTAGTGATTGGAGGTTAGGCGGAATTGCCGGCTATTAATTACTAATCTCTAACCTCTAATCTCTAATCACCAGCCCCCATGTCTACAAAGCTTAAGAACCTATCTGATTTTTCAGCCACCGAAGTACCATCGGCGGCGCCCTATAGGTTTGGTATTGTAGTTGCCGAGTGGAACAGCGGGATCACCAATGCTTTATACCAGGGCGCCTATGAAACGCTTATAAAATATGGCGCCCGTATTGATAATATTTACACCCATGCCGTACCCGGTAGCTTTGAATTAACGGCAGGTGCTGATTTATTATTAAAAAACAGTAAATTAGATGCAATAATTTGTTTGGGTTGCGTTATACAGGGAGAAACCCGGCATTTTGATTTTATTTGCAATGCCGTGGCAAACGGATTAAGCAATGTTGCTATAAAGTATTCAAAACCTGTTATATTTGGGGTATTAACAACCAATGATCAGCAACAGGCTATTGAGCGCTCAGGCGGCAAACATGGCAATAAAGGCGACGAGGCAGCAGTTACAGCAATAAAAATGGCGTACCTTGCTGCAACTTTAAGGGGTTAACTTTCGTATAAATAATGTATATTATAGACATAAAAAAATGAGAAAATTAATTTATATAGCTCTTATAATACTAACATTAGGAAGCCTTATTACTTCCTGCTCCAACAAACTTTGCCCGGCCTACAGCTCCTACCCAAGGGGGCGGTAGCGATATTTCAGTTTATTTTTCGCCCAATATTTTGTTTGACGCTGCAATTACGAAGAACATCCGGCAGGTTGCTATCTTTGCCGCTATATGAAGTGGATATTATTAGAATCGGCCGAGCAGCTTACCCCAATTAAACAGCATCAAGGTTATAGTTTGGTTTTTAAACACAGCACCCGCTGTTACACCAGCCTGATGGCAAAAAAACGATTTGAATCAGACTGGGATAATTTACCCGAAGATATGTCGGTTTATTTTTTAGACCTGATACAACACCGCGATATATCCAACCAGATTGCACAGCTTTTTCAAGTTAATCACGAATCACCACAACTATTATTAATTAAAGATGGCGAGTGTGTGCTTGATCTGTCGCATGGAGAAATATCAGTTGAGGAGGCGTTAGCAGAAAATAGTGATTAGTTAAATAGAGATTAGGCAAATCATCAAAAAAAGTATAAAGTAAAAGCCCCGGAGATATTATCTGCGGGGCTTTTACTTTGACAGGCCTAATCTTCAATCTTTAACCTCTAATCTTTAAAAACCAAAATCCACCGTCTTTTTCAAATCAGGATGCAGGCTTAAATACACCGGGCAGGTAAGCGCGGCGCGTTCCAGTATTTTTTGCTCTTTTCCGTCGTATGTCTTCGGGAATTTGAAATTGATCACAATTTCGGCAACGCGGCGCGGGTCGGCAGCCATAATTTTAGTTACCGAGCAGGTGGTATTATCAATATTAATATTATGCGTATTGCCGGCAATACCCATCAGGGTCATCATGCAGCTTGCTAATGATGATGATAACAGGTCGGTTGGCGAAAACGCTTCGCCTTTGCCGTGGTTATCAACCGGCGCGTCGGTAATAATTTTAGTGCCCGATTG
>CAISKH010000456.1 GCA_903885865.1 uncultured Mucilaginibacter sp. | reverse complement strand
CGCCGGTATCGTCCTGCACCTGTGCAATTAAGCGTTTTGCGCTTTTTTCTCCTACTATTTCTTTATGGGTTAACCGGGCTATAACCTGCACATAAGGCAGGTCGGCCTGAATTTCCCTGATCTTATAAAAGCGGGTACGGTCAATATGCCTAAACGGAAAATGCTGTAGCAGATCCTCAAAATTATGTATGGCCAGTTCTTTTTTCAGTACGTCGGCGCGGGTACTGCCTACGCCCTTTAAATACTCAACAGGAGTTTGAAATGGCTGTATGTTCAATGGCTGGTATCAGGGTTTTATAGCGATCACAGAAATTTCAATTTTTACGCCCCTGGGCAGGGCAGCAACCTGCACAGTTTCGCGTGCGGGATGCTTATCAGTAAAATAAGTAGCGTAAACTTCGTTCATTTCGGCAAAATCTTTCAGATCGGTTAAAAATATAGTGGTTTTCACAATATCATTAAAATCAGCTTTGGCTTCATTTAAAATGGCGCCAATATTTTCCATTACCAGGTTGGTAGCAATTGTTATATCGTCAATAACTAATTCGCCGGTAAACGGGTGCAGCGGTATCTGGCCGGAAACAAATATAAATTTATCGGCAATAATTGCCTGGTTGTATGGGCCTATTGGGGCAGGGGCGTCGGCTGTATTAATTACTTTTTTCATTTAGGTATATATAATTGTTTTTTAGCAGTTGAAATTTGGCATGTCGGTTTTACTTCTTTAAAACCAGCCATAAAATGAGTTTGTAGATAATCCCCACTAAAAATACGGTTATGGCAATGGCATTAATGGCATGCATTATCCTGATGTTAAAGTTAGTTGGCCGGTTAGGGTCCTTTTTTCGAAAGAAATACATATACAAATTTACATAAAATTTTGCCTTTGAAATTTATGTAAATAATGGTGAAAATTCATAAAAAAAGCCCCCCGATGTTTCGGGGGGCTTAATATTATTTAACTGAATTCAAATTATTTTTTGAATTGAACACGACGGTTTAATACACGTCCTTCTTCAGTTGAGTTGTCAGCAATTGGGTGAGTCTCACCGTAAGCTTTAATTTTTATCTTTTTAGCATCAACACCTGAGTTAACCAAGTAGGTTTTTACTGAAGTAGCACGATCTTTTGACAGAACCATGTTATGAGCAGCAGTACCTTCTGATGAAGCATAACCATCTAATTCAACTTTAGAGCCTGATGCTCTTAAGTCGGCTGAAGTAGCATCCAATACAGGATAAGATGAAGTTCTTAATACAGAGCTGTCAAATTCAAACTGTATGTTCGAGTAAGCAACAGCCGGAGCAGCCATACCCATACCTATCATTGCGCCTTTTCTTACGAATAAAGAAGTATCAATTGGAGCGGGCCATTTAATTGGGCAACCAGAACCATCAACCACAGTACCTGCAGGAGTGTTAGGGCATTTGTCAAATTGATCAGCTACACCGTCACCGTCAGAATCTTTTTTCAGATCGTTAACTGCATTTTCAACATTGGTAACACGGCCCTTTAAAGCAGCAACTTCTGCACGCAATGCAGCGTCGTATAATTCATCATACATCATCGCTACCGGGTTAACCCACTCTAAGCTTGGTTTTGATTTGGGACCTAAAGTATATTCTAAACCTGCATAAGCGTATGCGTAACGGTCTTTAGTAGGATAGCCTTTATGCACACCATCAAAGTTATCACCATCAATAAAGTTTTCGTTATAGCCAATGTTTAAAGCTAATTGCTCGGTTAATTTGAATTTAGTACCAACGCCAACCGGGATAACCAGTTCTGCCGTATAATCAGGCCAGGTGTAAGTAACGCTATTTGTACCGGTAATACTTGGTTTGTAGCTGATTAAAGAAAGGCCACCGGTTCCGTAGAAATTAACAGCATTCTCGCGGTGTAAAAAATTAATACTACCAAAATTTACATAACCACTCACTCCGTACTGCCAGTATTGAGTTGAAAACTTGGTGTACTGGTCTAAAGTAATTCCATCAGTAACATAAGGTGCGCTGCCGCTGGTACCGCCAACTTTTCCGCCGTGTAAGTCAAATTGCAACCCTAATACGTGAGACAATTGATCTCTTAGCGATACGCCGTACCCCAGGTTAATCACGTTACCAGTAAAATCACTTGAACCGCCGCTGGCGAGCAAAGGTGATGTAGCACCCAAATTGACGCCAATACTCCAGGTATTGTATTGGCCGCTACCGCCAAACAATTTGGCTGTAGTTGTAGTCGCGGTCTGGGCTTTAGCGGCGCCGATTGCCATCAACGAAACCAATGATAGCGCGACTGTTTTTTTTAATGTAGAATAGTTCATAGTTTTAAGATTAAACAAATGTTTTAATTGTGATTTTTTCCAAAAATAGTAATTAAGTTTGAAACGATTACCAAATACTGTTCCAAAAATTATTATAATAACACAAAGAAATGAAAAATGTTCTATAGTTAGTGCAAATAATAATAAATACCATGAAATATTTACCCATCGAAAATAATTTATTTACAAATAATAGAAAAAATTTCGTTTCACGAATAAAACCCGGTTCGATAGCTATATTTCATGCTAATGATGAGTTTCCCCGGAGTGGTGACCAGTCATTTATTTTTAAACAAAACCCGGATTTTTTTTACCTGACAGGTATTGACCAGGAACAAAGCATACTGCTGTTATTTCCGGATTGTCCTAATTCACTATACAAAGAAGTACTTTTTTTAAGACAAACCAACGAACATATTGCCGTTTGGGAAGGACATAAGTATACCAAAGAGGAAGCCAAACAGGCATCTGGCATACAAAATATTTATTGGCTGAACGAGTTTGACAGTATATTACACAGTATTATAAATTACGCTGATAATATTTACATCAATACCAACGAAAATGATCGTTTTAGTTTTTCAGTACCCTACCGTGACTTACGGATGCTGGAAGCGTTGCGCATAAAGTATCCTTTGCATCATTATGAGCGGTCAGCAGTGATAATACGCGATCTGCGGCCGGTAAAATCAGCAACAGAGATCGAATTAACCAGCAAGGCCTGCTCCATAACCCGCGACGCCTTTATGCGGGTATTAAAATTCACGAAGCCGGGCGTTGCCGAATATGAGATAGAGGCCGAAATAACCCATGAATTTATTAAACAACGTGCAACCGGCCATGCCTATAGCCCTATCATCGCTTCGGGCAGGAATGCTATAGTACTGCATTATATTGATAATAACCAGGTTTGTAAGGATGGCGAAGTAGCGCTGCTTGATTTCGGCGCCGAATATGCTAACTATAATGCCGATATGACGCGTTCCATTCCTGTAAACGGGCGCTTCACCAAAAGGCAGCGGGAAGTGTATGATGCTGTTCTGCGTGTAATGCGCGCAGCAACAAAAATGATAGTTGAAGGCGCGGTTTGGAACGATTACCACGACGAGGTTGGCAAAATAATGACCGGCGAACTAATTGGCCTTGGCCTGCTTACTCAACATGATGTTGACAAGCAGGACGCAAAAATGCCCGCTTATAAAAAATACTTTATGCACGGCACCTCGCACCATTTAGGTTTGGATGTGCATGATTTTGCCAGCCGCTATAAACCGTTTGAAGCAGGCAACATACTAACCTGCGAACCGGGAATTTATATCCCTGCTGAAGGCCTGGGTATAAGATTGGAAAATAACATACTTATAACCAAAGGCGGCAATACTGACCTGATGGTTGATATACCTGTTGAGGCGGAGGAGATCGAGGAGATAATGAATAGTTAGGATTTCAACTGAAGTTTTCAGCTATAAACGCATACAAATTAAAATCTTTATCATATAAGGCTTCAGTAATATCCTGCTGCAACTTTTTCTTATCCACATCAGCCATGCGTTTTTGCTGAATTAGTTTATAAGCTTTTTCCGTTAGCAAAAATTCTTTGCGGGTGTTTTTGATATCCTTTGCGGTTAAAATAAAATCGGCAATCCCGCTAATACCTGCGCCGTTGGTGGCAGTGGTTTTAAAAACGGGTATTTGCGTATCACCTTTTTGTTGGATAATCTTTTGGAGGTTATTGGCGAACAGGTCGGCATCGTCCCTGTCGGCTTTGTTGATGATGAAGGCATCGGCAATTTCCATCAGCCCCGATTTAATATTCTGTATCTCATCGCCCGATTCGGGCACCAAAACCACAAAAGTAATATCAGCTAATCCGGCTATTTCAATTTCCGATTGCCCTACGCCTACGGTTTCTATCAATACATAATCAAACCCGGCGGCGCGCAATACATCGGCCATCTCGATAGTTTTTGCCGATAGTCCGCCCAGTGAGCCTCGCGTAGCCAGCGAGCGGATAAAAACATCGGGGTGGTTAAAATGGGGCGCCATCCGTATCCGGTCGCCCAGCAAAGAGCCAAAATTGAACGGCGAAGTAGGGTCGATGGCCAATACAGCTACTTTATTGCCTTTGCTTACCAATTGTTCAATAAGTGCATTTACCAACGTGCTTTTACCTGCGCCGGGCGGCCCGGTTATACCTATAATGGGTGTATGTTTTGTAAAGCGCAGGCTTTTTAATAATTCTTCGGCGCCGGGCAGGTCATTTTCAACAATGGTTAGCGCTCGCGCTAAGGAGCGAAAATCTGTACAATCAAGATTAATGTTGCTTATGCCCGGCATGATATTATAAAGGAACAAAAATAAGATGAAAACTATTCTACGTATATTATAATATATCAGGTACAAAGCGCGAGATAACTATATTTGTCCGTCAGCTATAAACCAAATAGTCATTTAATGAAAGTAGCCGGGTTCACTTTTATACGAAACGCAGTAAAAAACGATTACCCCATTGTTGAAGCTATTACTTCTATATTGCCCATTTGTGATGAGTTTATAGTAGCCCTGGGGAAATCTGATGATGAAACAGAAAAGCTGATACGCAGCATCAATTCGCCAAAAATTAAAATAATCAATACTGTTTGGGACGACAATATCCGTGAGGGCGGTGCCGTATTTGCCGCCGAAACGGATAAGGCTTTTCTTTCCATATCGCCTGATGCGGACTGGGCGTTTTATATACAGGGTGACGAATGTGTGCATGAACAATATCTTCCTTTAATAAAAAAAGAAATGGAGAATAATTTAAACGATACCCATATAGAGGGGCTCCTGTTTAAATACCGCCATTTTTATGGGTCGTATGATTATTACGGGCATTCGCGAAGGTGGTACAGGCGCGAGATCAGGATAGTGCGTAATAACAAAGCCGTACATTCTTACCGCGACGCCCAGGGGTTTAGGTGGAACGGCCGCAAAATAAAAGTAAAATTGATCGACGCATATATATACCATTATGGCTGGGTAAAACCTCCCGATGGTTTAAAAAGCAAGCTGCGTAACTTTAACGTGTATTATCATGATGATGAGTGGCTGGAACAAAACCTGCCCGAAACATTTGAATTTGATTATAAAAATGCCGACCGTTTAATTCATTTTACCGGGACGCACCCCGCGGTAATGCAGCCGCGCATAGCGGCTACCAATTGGAATTTAAATATAGACCTGAAGGCATTGCATAAAAAAATGAGTTTTCGCAGGAAGGCTTTGCAGGTAATTGAGGATGTTACGGGTTGGCGCGTAAGCGAATACCGCAATTATAAAATAGTTAAATAGCAGCCGGTGGGTAAAAAAAGCATCTCCATAGTTATTCCCAATTATAATGGCAGGCAGCTGTTGGCCCAATACCTTCCTGATACTTTTGCCGCGATTGAAAACGCAGGGGTTTCTTTTGAGGTTATTGTGGTTGACGATGGCTCAACGGATGATTCTGTTGAATTTATTAAAAAAGAATACTCTCAAATAAAACTACTGGTAAACGCGCAAAACAGTGGGTTCTCTTTCTCCTGTAACCAGGGAATTGCCACAGCGCAATATGAATTAATATTACTGTTAAACACCGACGTAAAACTCATGCCCGATTATTTTGAGCAGCAGTTTAAGTATTTTGAGGCCGATGATACTTTCGGTGTAATGGGCCGCATTATTGACATGGAAGGCGAAAACATACAGGATGCCGCGCGCCTGCCCAAATTTAACGGCCTAAAAATAAAAACCGATTTCTTTTATTATACCGAAGATGAGAACGACAAATTGTTCACCTTTTATTTATCAGGCGCTAACGCGTTGATAGACGCGGTCAAACTGAAAGAGATTGGCGGGTTTTACGAACTGTTTTCGCCGTTTTATTGTGAAGATATTGAACTGAGCATACGCGCCTGGAAACTGAACTGGAAATGTTATTACGAACATCAGTCGGTTTGCCGGCACAAAATATCAGCCAGCACAAAAAATTATCAAAGGCCCAAATGGATAAAAAGCACCTATTACCGCAACCGCTTTTACCTGCATGCCCTGCATTTAAATGGTTTGGCGCTTGTTGGGTGGTACATACAAATTACACTGATCGATCTGCTGCCCAAATTATTGGCGGGCCAGTTATGGATATGGAAAAGCTATACCCAATTGGTTAAAAACCGCGCCCTCATTAAACAATATAAAGGCCGTTTAAATACATTGATGGCAAAACATAGCAGCAAACGCAGTATATTTAAGGTGGTTGATGAGATAAGGCAATCGGTAAAAGGCAAAACCTTGATAAAAATTAAAACATCATGAGTAACGGACCATTGGTTTCTATAGCGTTGTGCACCTTTAACGGCGCCGCTTATTTAGCAGAGCAACTGGATACACTCGTAGTCCAAACCTATAAAAACCTGGAAATTGTGGCGGTTGACGACTGCTCGACAGATGATACTTATACCATTTTACAAGACTACGCCGCCCGCTACCCGCAATTCAAAATCTATCAAAACGAAACTAACCTGGGCTTTACAAAGAACTTTGAACGGGCCGCAACCTTATGTACCGGCGAACTGATAGCACTTTGTGACCAGGACGATATTTGGCTCCCCGAAAAAATAGCGTTACAGACAAACGCTATAAAGGACAACGTTTTTATATATCATGATTCGGAGTTTATTCATGAAGATGGTACACCGATGAACAAAAAGGTATCGGATGTGATGAACTTGTACCGGGGCGGGCAGCCTGAAGTGTTTTTGTTTTTTAACTGCGTATCGGGCCATACTATATTAATGAAACGCGAACTGCTTGCCGAAGCACTCCCATTAAAGGAAACTTATTTTCACGACTGGTGGCTGGCCTACGTAGCAACCAATATGGGTACCATTGATTTTATACCCCAATGCCTGGTTAAATACCGCCAACATAATAATAGCGATACGAATATATTGCGGGTAAAACGCGAAAAGGATGTGCACAAACACTCATCCCTGCAAAAACTGGAGCGTATACAAACCTGGCTGGGGTACTGCGCGGCTTATCCAAAAAACAAGAATGGTATTGCCCGGTTGTTTTATGAGGCCTTTACTAACCGTATGGGTAGCTATGTATCTTTCAGCCTGAGCAGGTTGCTGCTGAAATACCGGCGCACCGTTTTCTTTATCCGCAAAAAGAGCAAACTGAACCGGGCCAACTATATATATAGCCAGGTTTGGGGTGGAAAGATGAAAAAGTTGTTGAGTGAACGGTAATCATCTAAGAGTTTTCTACTCCCTCCCTTTCAACCTCCTCACAAAATACCTCAACCAAACGCTCAACCCATAATTCTTTAATATCAACCCACTTTTATCTTTTTCAAAAGCCAGGTCGCGCACAGCGCCAGACGCGCCGGTATGGTTAAAGTGGGTAATAATGTGTTCTTTATAGATAAAACGAATATCGGGATCGCTCCAGCATTCCATATTCAGGGCATTATCGGCAACCACCTTGTATTTGGTGTTAAAGGTATACCGTCCAAAAACCCAGGCGGGGTATATGATGGCCTGGTGAAAAATACCATGCTTGGCCATTTGGTAGGGGCTCAGTTTGCCCGAGCGTATTACGCCGCGTGTGCGCACATTGGCGTAGTAAATAGCGTTATTATCCTCCAGTTCATAGGCCAGTTTCGAAAAATCATCATACAATTCATCATCAGCGCCTAAAAAATAAACCCATTGGCCGGTAACGTGCTTCAGCGCTTTGTTCATCGCATCATAAATACCGGTATCGGGTTCGCTTTGCCAGTAGTATATTTTATTTAAGTTTGCTTTTATAATATCCACAGTACCGTCGGTGCTATTACCGTCGATAATAATTATTTTTAGCGACGGGTATTTTTGGCGGTAAATGCTATCCAAAGCGGCCTGCAAAGTACCCGCAGCGTTGTAGGTAACAATAATTATGGATATAGGGGGCATTGAATTCAAGGGGCATTACTATTATGGTTATAAAGAAAAGAAATTTATTTAGATTAACACGCCTCGTACTGTTGAAATTGCCTTACCTGTTGCGGTTCTTCAATAAATTCCGTTCGCCTAAAAAAAGAATATTAATCATAAAAACAGATGCTATAGGCGATTATGTTTTGTTCCGCAATTTTTTGGAGCTTGTAAAAGCATCAGAAAAATATAAGGATCACGGGATAGACCTTTTAGGCAATGCCGTTTGGCAGGATATTGCTTTATGGTATGATAAACCGTTTATATCCAATTTCAGGTTTGTAAAACCTGATGAGCTTTATGAAAGTCCGTGGCAACTATTGAAGTTGGCGATGTCGTTTTATGGGTCGAAATATGATACCGTTCTGCAACCAAGCTATTCGCGCACGCTGATGGGCGACGGCCTGGCTGCAATAACCGGCGCGGTAAATATCATCGGTTTTGAAAGCGATACCGAACGCATTGCCCCCAAATATAAACGCAAAACCGACCGGTTTTATAGCGAACGCTTAGTATTGCCCGAACTTTATTATTTTGAGTTTGACCGTACCCGTTATTTTTTTGAGCAGGTATTAAAGCACCCCATCGATTTGGCGGGGCCTCATTTCCCCGCAAAAATATCAGGCAGGCATGGCGTAACCATTTTCCTGGGCGCGGGCAACGCCAAACGCGGCTGGCAAACCGAAAACTTTTTGCAGTTGATGGAACTCATCATCGGCGAAACAGAACAACCTATCTATTTAACAGGCGGCCCTGAAATGACAGAGACGGCTGCTTACCTGGAAAGTGTTTTCCCGGAAGACAGTGTTATCAATTTAGTTGGTAAAACCAGTTTGCCGCAACTGATAGATCATATTACCCGAACAGGGTTGATAATTTGCAACGAAACCAGCGCGGTACATATAGCGGCGGCCTGCGGTACCAAAGCGGTATGCATAATGGGCGGCGGGCATTTTGACCGTTTTGCGCCGTACCCTGAGCACGTTTATAGCCCCACTTCGTTTATTTTCGAAAAAATGCCCTGCTATAACTGCAACTGGGTTTGTATTTTTGATACGCCGATCAATGAACCGTTCCCCTGCGTAGGTAATATTACGCTGGCCCGTGTATGGCAGGCAACACAGCAGGTTTTAAAACAGTTAACTTAAAAAAATGGCATTTAAAAAAAGAAATTTATTAAGTAAGCTGCTGCTGAAATACACCAACCGCGACGCGTACAAAGAATATAAATGGGAGCTCACCAATTATAATAAGGAGGAGTTTGACAAATATTTTACCGGCAAACAACGGCTGAATACACTGGAAAAGATCAAACAATTTTGCACAAAAAATTCAGAGATAAACATTAACCATAGCGGCAATGCCGGCGATATTATTTACGCGCTGGCAACTCTTAAACATATTCATGAATTAACAGGCGCTAAAATAAACCTGTACCTTAAACTGAGCAAACCGCGCAGCATGCCCGGCCACATGACGCACCCGCTGGGCAACATAATGCTGAACCAGAAAATGGTGGATATGCTGTTGCCGCTCATCCTGTCGCAAAGTTATATTGCAAAATGCGAAGCATATAACGGCCAGCAAATACATATTGATCTGGATTTTTTCCGCTCCAAACTCATACCGATAGACCATGGCAACATAGCCCGGTGGTGCGGTTATTTAACCGGAGTGACACCCCAGCTTTTTAAAAACTGGCTGACTGTTGAACCGGATAAAAGTTATGCAAACACCATAGTGCTTGCCCGCAGCGAAAGGTATCGCAACGCCTCCATTAACTACTCGTTTTTACAAAAGTATAGCGATTTGGTTTTTGTTGGCGTAGCATCGGAGTATGACGATATGCGAAATGCAATACCCAACCTTAAATGGGTACAGGTGAATGACTTTTTAAAGCTGGCGCAAATTATAGCCGGCTGCAAACTGTTTATTGGTAATCAATCGTTCCCGTTCTCATTGGCCGAGGCTTTAAAAGTGCCGCGGATACTGGAAGTTTATTACCAGGAAGCCAATGTAATACCCGAAGGCGAAAACGCCTACGATTTCTTTTTCCAGGAACATTTGGAATCGCTGGTAAAACAGCTGGCCATATAAAAAATTAAAAATGAAAAAGAAAGGTCTTTTAAGTAAACTTTGGCTAAAACATACCAATAAAAGAGGCTATAAAGAATATAAATGGCAGCTTGTTAATTATAAGGATGTTGCTTTTAAACGGTTCATCACCGGCAACCGGCGGTTAAGCAATTTCCCACAAATTAAAGAGCATGCCATTGCAAATGGCACACTAAACCTTAACCATAGCGGTAACGCCGGCGATATTATTTATGCGCTGCCAACCATTCGCGAAATACATGAGCTTACCGGTGTGCCTGTAAATCTATACTTTACCCTAAACCGCCCGATGATATTTGCCGATGGCGTAACGCATTCGCACGCGTTGGGTGGTGTGATGCTTAACCAGAAGATGGTGGATATGCTGGTGCCGTTGATAAAAAGTCAGCCATATATTAATGAGAGCGCGGCAAGCACAGATGAGTTGATTGATATTGATCTCGATTATTTCCGTTCGGGCTTTGTGCCACAGGACAAAGGGAACATAGCCCATTGGTGCGGCTACATAACAGGCGTTAACCCTGTGCTATGGAAAAAATGGTTAACGGTTGAACCCGATCCTACTTATAAAGACGATATTATAATTGCCCGTAGCGAGCGTTACCGCAACCCCATGGTGAGCTACTCATTTTTAAATAATTATAGCAACGTTACTTTTATAGGTATCGAATCAGAATATAACGATATAAGGAAGGCCATCCCGAAAATAAAATGGGTGGAGGTGGATGACTTTTTGCAAATGGCGCAAATAATTGCCGGCTGTAAGTTGTTTATCGGCAACCAATCGTTCCCGTTCTCTATAGCCGAGGGGTTAAAAGTTTCGCGTATACTGGAGGTTTGTTTCGATGTAATAAACGTGGTGCCCGAAGGAGAAGGCGGTCACGACTTTTTCTTCCAGGATCATTTTGAAACGCTGGTAGAGAAGCTGGCCGGGCAATAATATGACAACATTATTAATTAATTACCGTTAGCTTTGCACTCTTAAATTTTTTTAATGAAGACTTATTTCCGGCTGCTATCGTTCGCAAAACCCATTGAAAAGTTTGCTATACCCTACGCCATCTTTACTATACTCTCTGTAATATTTAATACGCTTAACCTGGCGCTGCTTATACCCCTACTCAACACACTTTTTAATAATGCACCTGCTAAACATGTTGTAGCTCCGGTTAGTTTTGATCTCATAGCATCATTCAATTATTATTTTCAATATTTTATCGATCATTATGGTAAAGAGGGCGCACTGGAGTTTGTGTGCGGGACAATTGTTGTATCAGTGCTGCTGAGCAATTTGTTCAGGTATCTTTCACAACGTATTATGGAAAACCTGCGGGTACATACCCTTCTTAATTTGCGCAGTTCGGTTTTTGATAATGTGATGAACCTCCACATGGGCTATTTTAATAATGAGCGTAAGGGTGATATTTTAGCAAAAGTTGCATCTGATGTACAGGTAGTTCAGTTTTCGGTTACCGGTACTTTGCAGGTGGTTTTTAAAGAACCCTTGCAACTTATAGCATACATTATTTCTCTCATAGTTATTTCGCCAAAACTTACTCTGTTCTCGCTTTTTGTTATTCCTATATCGGCTTTTATAATTTCGAGGATAGTGAAACGGCTAAAGGCACAGGCCATAGCCTCGCAACAATCATACGGCAATATGATAAGTTATTTGGATGAAGCGCTTTCGGGTATCAAGATCATCAAAGCCTTTAATGCTACCGAATACATTAAGCGCCGCTTTAACAGAGAAAATGCACACTATTCATCCATTGCCCGGGCTATGGCGAAACGGCAGCAAATGGCGTCGCCCGTATCTGAATTTTTGGGTGTTTTAATGGTATCGTGCATTGTTTTGGTTGGCGGCCGCGAAGTGCTATCCCATACTTCAGACCTAACCGCGGCGCAGTTTATAACCTATATCGCTATGTTTTCGCAGGTGATGCGCCCCGCGAAAGCGCTTTCGGACGCGTTTAGCAATATCCACTCTGGCATTGCCGCAGGCGAACGCGTACTGGCTTTGATAGATGAAAAACCATTAATAAAAGATGAGCCCGATGCTATTGCCATTACCGAATTTAAAGAAGGCATTCATTTTAAAGATGTATCCTTCGCATACGGTGAAAGGGTGGTTTTATCGCATATTAATTTTACCGTACCTAAAGGGAAAACCATTGCCCTTGTTGGCCCGTCGGGCGGGGGAAAATCAACGTTGATGGATTTGATACCACGGTTTATGGACCCGCAATCGGGCGCCATATTTGTTGATGACAAAGATATCAAACACGTTACTGCCAACTCCTTAAGGGCCTTAATGGGAGTAGTTAACCAGGAGTCGGTTTTGTTTAATGATTCTATTTATAACAATATAGCTTTTGGCAAAGAAAATGCCACGCCTGCCGAGGTTGAAGCCGCCGCGCGTATTGCCAACGCCCATAATTTTATTGAGGAAACCGAACAGGGCTACCAAACCAATATAGGCGACCGCGGCACCAAATTATCAGGCGGGCAGCGGCAAAGGATATGCATAGCCAGGGCGGTTTTAAGCAACCCGCCCATCATGCTGTTAGATGAAGCTACTTCGGCGCTGGATACAGAATCGGAAAAACTGGTGCAGGACGCGTTAAACAACCTGATGAAAAACCGCACTTCGCTAATTATAGCACATCGCCTAAGCACAATTCAAAATGCCGATACCATTGTGGTATTGGAAAGCGGTAAAATTGTGGAGCAGGGAAATCACCAGGAACTGATCAATCATAACGGCTTATACCGCAAGCTGATAGATATGCAAACTTTTAGTGCCGATTAGGCCCCTAATCGGGCCGGTGGTTTTTAGGGTGCCCGGCTTTATATGCAAGATAATCACGGTTTGGTTCATAGTGAGTTTCCGCAGTATACGGCTGTTCAAAAAGTGTACCTGTAATATCTCTGCGAACAAAGAAGGCGTTGCTACCTGTAAATGAGCATCCAACTAAATCATAGCCTTTAGTATCCGCTAATTTCTCTAAGGCCAATAAGGATGCGCCAAAATAACTTGTTTTATCCCACATACGATCTGCATTGTAAGGAACCACAAAATGCGTGTCGGGCCTGAATACAGAATTATATTCAATAATTACTACTCTTGGTTTGTAGTTTTTTATTGCTTGCCAAATATAATAATCATTATAATCAATGTCTATTGATAGTAGATCAGGTTCAACAGGAGCTTCTGCGCTTTTAAAAAGCGACTCGATATTCTCTGCTTTAATAAAGGCATTTTTAACTACCAGCTGTCCGTTATCAATAAAATCTTTAAAACGTGTATTGATACTGTTAAAATAAGCACTGCTGCCTTCTATCCATAAACCTTGCCATTGCTTATACAGCAAATTTGTCGAATTACATTCCAGCCCATCCTCCACGCCAAATTCAATAAAGTATTTATTGGTAAGACCTATCCGGTTAAAAATCTCCTGTATTATGCCATCTTCGCCATTTTGTGAAAATACCTGGTATTCGCTTTTATTAAGTCTTTTTGATTTAGCGTATTTAGGATTATTATACATGTGGTCAGCCAAAAACTGCTCTACCCTTATGCCTTTATCATCCTCTTTTTTCTTAATGATCACATTAAGCTGATCCCTGATCTGCCTTATTCTTTTTATAAAATTTAATCCCATATATTTTGCAATTATAGAAAAATTAAATTAGTGATGTTTTCTAAGCATTATCCCCGCCGGTTATTTTGCTTTGCATGGCTTAAATATGCAAACTTTTACTGTTAAAAATGAACATATTTGCAATATGAACGAGCCGATTATTCCTATATATGAAACACGGTCTGCTGTATTATTTATCATATTCAACAGGCCCGATACCACCAACAGGGTGTTTGAAAAGATAAAAACAGCTAAACCACCCCGCTTGTATGTAGCGGCCGACGGCCCACGCGCTGACCGCCCGGATGACATCGAGCTTTGCAGGGAAGCCCGTAAAATTGCCGCGCAAATTGATTGGGAATGTGAGGTAAAAACGCTGTTCAGGGAAAAGAATTTGGGTTGTAAGGAAGCGGTATCATCAGCCATTAGCTGGTTCTTTGATAACGAAGAGGAAGGCATAATACTGGAAGATGATTGTTTGCCGGCTGTTAGTTTTTTTTTGTTTTGCGATACGCTTTTAGATAAATACCGGTTTGATACACGTATAAGGCACATAGCAGGCGGCAATTTTCAGCAGGGAAAGAAATGGGGCGATGCCAGCTATTATTTTTCGGCTATCACCCACGTTTGGGGTTGGGCAGGCTGGAGAAGGGTTTGGAAAGATTACGATAAAGAGCTTAGCCGGTATAAGGAAAACGATGTACAGGAAAAATTGGCCAATGTTTTTAACGACCCTTTAATTGTTGAAAGCTGGCACCATATTTTTAAAGAATTAAAAGCGGACAAAATTGATACCTGGGATTACCAGTTGGGCCTTACCAATTGTTTTAACAACGGCCTTTGTATAATACCAAACTACAACCTGGTAAGTAATATTGGCTTTGGCAGTGATGCTACACATACTACAGAAGCAAGTAGTATATACGCTAATATCGCTATTATAGAAATTGACGAAATAACACACCCTATATATTTTGTTCCCGAAAAGCAGGCGGATACCTATACTTTAAATGACCAGTTTGATGTGGCGGAAAGAAGGCGAAAACAAAATTTATTAAGAAGAAGATTTAAGCGCTGGCTCCGGTCGATCATAACAAAAAAATAAGTGTTTGTGTTGTAATATTTTTAAGTTACTTTTTATTCTATGACGTTTATCAAAGGCTGTTTTGGCTATGCTGTGTTTATCATTTTTAACGCTATTGCTATAAATGCCCCGGCCCAACGCACAAATTATATCCAAACATTGGACCATCAAAATCATTGGGTGGATTCGGTGTTCAAAAAGCTGAGCCGCACACAAAAAGTGGCCCAGTTATTCTTTGTAAGGGCACATACCAACAAAGGG
>CAISKH010000455.1 GCA_903885865.1 uncultured Mucilaginibacter sp. | reverse complement strand
TTACCAGGCTATGCAAATGATAAATTACCCCGATAGCTTTTTCCTGCTCCGGGTAATGAATAGCGGTAATATCAGTTAAGTAGATAAATTGAAGGATTGGGTCGGTTTTTAAATAACTTAACAGGGCGATTATATTTCCGGACTGTGTTTCCAGCGTCAATAAGCCGTAAGGCTCGCCAACTACGGTTATTTGCCCTTCGAATTTATTGCTGATACTTTTTAAAAGCTCTTCGTTAGTTATCTTACCCATTACTGTATGCCGTATGAAGCTAATAATTGTTGGTATTGCGGCTCATTTCTGCGGCGCACTGTTTCGGTTTTTACCAATTTTTGAATATTTATAAAGCCGTCAATAATAGCTTCGGGGCGTGGGGGACAGCCCGGCACATATACATCAACCGGTATAACCTCATCTATTCCCTGCAAAACGGAATAGGTATCAAATATACCGCCGCTTGAGGCGCAGGCGCCAACAGCCATAACCCAGCGGGGCTCGGCCATTTGCAGGTATACCTGGCGCAATACCGGGCCCATTTTTTTAGCGATGGTACCCATTACCATTAACAGATCGGCCTGGCGCGGCGAAAAGCTTAAGCGCTCAGCCCCGAACCTTGACAAGTCATAATGCGAAGCCATGGTGGCCATAAATTCAATACCGCAGCAAGAGGTTGCAAAGGGCAATGGCCATAACGAATTTGCACGGGCCAAACCTACGGCCTTATCAAGCGAGGTAGCAAAAAAACCCGCACCCTCAACACCCGCAGGGGCGTTTACTATTTGAATATCACTCATGAGCTATATCAACAAAAACCTATTCCAACTGAATGGAAAGCGCAAATTTACGATAAAATTGATTGTAATGAGTACACTAATAACGAAGAAATATATTTAGAATTGTTCTAAACAATTTTAGTTGACCGAGAGGAATGGGTGTCATCCTGAGGTCCTCGAAGGATGAGCGTAAAGGCCATCGCACACGCTTCGACGGGGCTCAGCATGACAACGCTCTTTTTTCTATCAATCCCAGTTAAGTGCGCCTTTTTTGATGATGTAGATAAAGCCCAGCAGCAGCGTACCCATAAAAATAAACATCTCTATCATGCCGGTTGCGCCCAGTTCCCTGAAATTCACGGCCCAGGGGTACATAAATATCACTTCTACATCAAACAGTACAAACAGGATGGCAACCAGGAAATATTTAATGGATATAGGTGTACGCGCATTGCCGATAACCTCTATACCCGATTCAAACGGCGTAAGTTTATCCTTTGTTGCGCGGCCGGGCCCTATTTTATGGGTTACAAACATAACGGTAACCACAAACCCAAAAGCAACCACCATTTGAAATATGATGGGCAAATAATTGACAGGCAAACTTTGTACTTCCATGGGTGCAAATATACAAATGACACAACAATAAAAAAGCCCCTGCCAGGGCTTTTTTATTAAACTATTTTTGAGCTTTTTTGGCTGGTGTCGACCCAGGTTTTGCAGGAGGAGGCGGCGGTGCGGCATCAGCTGCCTTTTTATCAAAATAATACTTAGCGTAACCATTATTTGGATTAAGATCCCTCGCCTTGGTAAAGTTATCCAGTGCTTTTGCTTCATCCTTATCATGATATTGGTAATAATTACCTAAATAAGCATATGCTGTGGCTAGGTCCTTTTTTTCATTATCGCTTAATGGTGTCTTCGCCGATAGAATTTGTATAACTTTTTCATAATGAGGCTTTGAAACACCTTTTAGATTGGCGTAATCAGTATCCCTGTAATCAGCAATATAGGCCCGATACAGAGCCGCCTGGTATAATGGTGCTGCTGATTTTTGCTGGTAATAGCTCAACAATGTATCACCTTTTACTAACAGGCTTGAATCGGGTTTAATTGCGGGATTTTTCTTTGCAGCAGCAACCTGGTCACGAAATGCCCACCAATATGAGAACCCTCCGTAAAAATGTTCAGTAAGTAAAACCTTGCCATGCACCTTACCAAGAGTTTCATCATACGTAGTAGCAGCTTCAAGCCATTTATGTTTAGCACGATACATATTGGCTATTTCTGAATATACTTCTTCGGTTTTGGTAGTATCCAATTCAACTGCTTTTTTCAAATTTTTAACCCCTTGTACGGTATCTTTACCACTGGCAATTTGCAAATGACCTAAGTACATATAATCGCGCGCTATAATACGGTTAGGGCCAGCCTTTGCAAACCAGTTGTTCATAGCGTCTAATCCATTAGAATAATCTTTATTTTCATAAGCCGCGTAGCCTATATAACGGTATACGCGAGCATTAATAGCTGTTGATTTAGAAAGTTTTGTAGCAACTTCCTGTATGGTTACATAATCGCCAAGGTTTACCAGGAAATCCGCATAGCGCAACAGCGACTCCAGCGACTCGTCGGTTAAGCTTAAATATTTTTTATAGTTTTCAACGCCTTCCTTGATTTTCTGAGAGGCTATTTTAAGATTAGTTTGCGCTTCGGTTAAATCAGTTTCTGCCAGTTCGCGATAAGCCGGGCCATAATTAGGGTCGATGGCTATGGCGGCCTGGAACTGTTTTTCAGAATCTTCAAAATTATCGGCATACCTCCATAATACACCCTCGGCCGTATTTGCAGCCGGCGATTTTGGGTCGAGCGCCAATGCCGCGCTATAAGCATCGTAAGCCTCGTTGCTTTTTAACTGCGAGCGGTAGGCGTTACCCAATTCAACCAACAGGTCCGCATCTTTAGGGTTTGCTGCTTTGCCTTTATTTAAAGCGTCGATAGCGGCGTTTGCCTTAGCGGCGGGAAATTTTCCATCATGGGCATCAAGCAAATAGCCCTTGCCTATATATAACCAGGGTTTGCTGTCCTTTTTAGCGGTTAAAGGAAAAGCCTGGGCAAAACTCGCATTTGCACCTGCTTCGTCTTTATTCTCTAACGCTACCACACCCAAACCCACATAATTTAACGCCGATTTAGGGTTTGCAGCTATGCCTTTTGAAAAAGCCGCTTTAGCCGAATCGGGATAATCCTGTACAACATATACCCATCCCAGGTAAAACCAATTTTCATCATTAGTTGCCTGTGTAACGGTAAGGTTTTTAAGCATTCCTTTTGCTTTCTGATATTGCTCGGCATCAATAGCTTTTTTAGCGTCAGCAAGGCTTTGCGCAAAAACTGATGACCCTATAAATACCAGCCCTAATGCTACCTTAGCTATTTTACTGATTATTTTCATCGTTTATTATAGTTTTAGTTTTAATTTAATAGTTGTGTTTAATATTAATTTCTCTTTCAGGTATCTCGTCAGGTAATATCCCCGATCTTAAAATTATTCGCTGCCCTCTTTCACCCAAAATAAAATATGCAAATCCCGATCCCAAACCCATTTTTCCTGTACAATTTATAATATACAAGCCCCTTATTAAGGGATACTGTTTTAATGCCAGTGTAGTTTGAGATGGTTTAAAGTATTGACCTGGAGCGTTTTTACTATTTTCATCCTTAACCGCTACAATTTTTACTTTCTTTACAGCATCGGCATAATCAGCATCCGGGTCATTTAACCAGCTAAAGCCGGTTATACCTATTGCCTGCGAATGCTGGCTTATATATTTTATTACTTCCTTATTTGTTTTCACGGAATAAATATTTTTTAATTTAAAATCTTTATTTCCTGAAAACTCTTTCAAATATCTTACCAGGCTTGAATTCGGGTTATCAAAAACGATATTTATATTCGTTTTAGTCTCGCCGTTCAGCATCTTTTTTATTTCACCAACTGTTATCAGCGTATCATTCGACGCCTGGTTTACTATCAACGCTATCGCGTCAACAGCAAAACGGTTAACAACGGGTGGCAATGTCCTGTCAGTTAATATTTTTTTTTCGCCCGCGTCTAAATCGCGTGATAAAATGGCGAACCGTATACTATCGTTCAGTAAAAGCCTTAAAGCGCTATTTTCTGACCTGTATAAAATATCAGGTTTGGCCCTGGCATTTAACTGTTCAAAAACATAGGCCTCTTCATCTACTATCGGCTGAAACGATTCATCGGCAACTAATTTAACCCTACCCGATACAACCGTTTCTTCCGGGGCGCTTGTTTTTGCTTTTTGCTTACAGGATGTAACTCCTATTAATAACGAAAAAGCAACTAAAATACATACAGCCCTATTCTTCATTATCTTCTTCTTTTCTAAATAAACGCGAAAAGCGCAATACCGAATAGATAATTATCAACCACCCCAATATTTTTTTATACCCATTATCAGGTAATATTTTATCCGAAAATATTACCATAAGCCCCAGAGTTAAAAAGCAAATAAATGCTATTACTCCTAAAATAAGCAGAAACCGCCTTTTGAGCGATTTCTGCTTATTATGAAACCGGGAGGGCATATAATATTAATTATCGCTGCTACCCAATGTAAAATTAATGGGCACCGTAAACATTACCCTAACCGCACGATTGTTTTGTATGCCTGGCTTCCATTTCGGAGAGCCTTTTAAAGCCCGCACAGCTTCATCCATTTCGCTTTGGCTTGGGCCACGCAATGCCTTAATATCAGTAAGGCTGCCATCCTTTTCAACAACAAACTGGCAATAAACCTTACCGGTTGTATTGTTTTCACGGTCAATAGCCGGGAACTTGATATGGTCATGCAGATATTTACCAAACGCGTCCAATCCTCCCGGAAATTCGGGCTGTTTTTCAACCTGAACAAATATTTTGTTCTCATCCTCCGTAACCTGTTTGGTATCAGAATTACCTACCGGCTCATCTATACGGATGTCAGCATTGGGGTCACCCTTCTGGTCTTTTTGACCAGGATCGGCAACTTTCAATTCCTTTTGCGTAGGCGGGTCCTGTTTTACCTCGTTATCCGGTTTTACAATCGGCGGGGGAAACATTTTCTGCTCAACCTTTGGTTTAGGTGGTTCTTTTGGTGGCGGAGGCGGAATTTTTTTATCGGGCGGCGGCGGCGTAAGTATCACATCAGTGATCTTTACCTTTTTCTGTGCCTTAGGTATGAATCCCTCAATTTGATTGATAATTGTTGGTAACGATATAACCAATATAAAGAATATGGCCCCGAATAGTAACGCACGCAAAGTATTGCGCGGGTTATGTCTCCTTAGTTCGTATGCGCCATAAGCTTTATTTCGCCCGCTAAAAACAACGTCGATCCATTCCTGCTTTAATATGTCTAATTTAGATCCCAGCATTATTTGAAGCTTTAAATTTTTACGTTAATTTATTTAAATTATATTTTAGTTCAGACCATCTCTTGTTAATAAAGAAATGTCCAAAGGTGTAATGGGTACTATTGCACGCTCCTGGTTACCAACAATATTTAACTCGTCCATAATACTTACCATATCGGCATAGGTCGATTTATTGCTTGGTTTTATCAGCACGATCATTTCTTTACCCGAACTTGCCTTAATTTTCGCGCCTTCTTCCAATAACGATTTCCTTATGCCATTTTTCCCAAAATTATCTTTTGTGGGGCCTGCTACAAGATGGTCTGGCG